>NZ_CEYLVT010000005.1:0-14178 GCF_982860115.1 Moorena sp. | reverse complement strand
GGGGAGTGAGTCGAGCTGCTGATATTATCGAGCAGGTTGCTGCTACAGGTAAACCTGTTTTTGTTTCAACAAAACCAAAAGTATTGAATCCAGGAATAAGAGATTACCAAAATCCCTGATGCTTAGTGGTGCAAAAAACTCCTGAAAGTATTGTTAGGAGGAAGGGTTAAATTTAACCTAAAAAGTTTACCCTATATAGCTTTTATCGTAGCTATGAGGTACACATTATTTTTTGCCTATTCCCTCTTTCCTCTTTTTTATTCTCTGCTCCCGTCTTGATGCAGCGCGGTCATGAGGGTTTCCCCCATGACCGCGCTGCATCGCTGCTCCCTGCTCCCTGCTCCCTAAAACCTTAAGTGCGACCCGTGGCTAATTTAATTCGCCACGGGTCGCACCTCATAAATTTGTATATCAAAAGTTGTATAGTTGCTATATATATTAGCACTATTTCTGTCGCCAATTCTCGCGCTTAGTCCCATTAGGTGGTTTTCGTAGAGTGTTGGTAAAATTTTAAACAGGTAGGTCTTTTGGCAAATTAGAGACCTATCTTTTTAGACTACACAATGCTATTAGCTTTACATACCCAATATTTAAGCCTGTTTTTTTGCCTCTTTATAACCTTCCGCATATGAACCCGATATTTCCCTCATGTAAGGTTCTAACTTATGGAAAAGTTTATCATATTTTTTGGTAACTTCTGGCAATAAGTTTATGGGACGTGGTTCGATGACGCTTTTATAATCAAAATTTGATTTTGATTTTAAGTTTAGAAAATCCAGACTCTTTAAAATAGTAGTTTCAGGGGCATGACATAGTTCTTCGTATGTGATATAAATATAGTCTGTTTTTGGTAATGAAATAATATTATTGAAGTAGTAATCATGGAATTGAACAGTCTTTTGAGTAACTTGGCTTAATGCGAGGTTAAAGTAAGGTGAATATAAAATTCGAGAGATTAAACGTCGAACCGGTTGGTTTAATATATTTCTGTAATCTCTGGAAATTAGAGCAGTATATTCGCACCTAGTAGATAACATCAGACGTATTGCTTTTAGTTTAGAATTGATGATATGAATCGGATTACGGTGAATGAAAATAAACTTAGCTGCCGGAAAAACACTCTTCACATACATATAATTTGGAAAATCCCATGGATTCTTCAGCAACAGAGGTTTATCTGGATCGGATACCAATTGAATTTTGCGGCATAACTCTTTTAAAATAGGTAAATTATTATGGTTAAGGCGTGCTCTTTTACCGGTTTTATTATTAATAATAAAACCATACTCTTCTGGTAAATTTGGAGTTGCAATTACTTTATCAAAAGTGCGATTGCTTATCCCCAATGATTTAAAAACTTCCGCTAATTCTTGAATAGCCTGTTCCTCAGTTTGATTAATATGATTAAACAAAAGCTCATCATATTTCATGATATGATAAGCTTTGACAAAGTTAAAACACTCCGTCGCCACCAATAGTTTGTATAATAAAGTTGTACCAGACCGATGATCTCCCATAATAAAGATCGGATTAAAATCTACTTTTTGCAGCAAATTTAGGTAAGGTTTGTCAGAAACAGTATTATTATTTTTAGATTGCATATTCTCTATCAGCCTTATTTCTAAGTTTGATCAAAAACTGGGTTACCTGTAGATACCACAAATGTCTTTAAGGGTTTGTGGCTCCCGTTTATTGTTATTTGTTTATTGTTATTTATAGTTTATTGGTGATCTGGTCAAATTTGTACTCTTGATAAACAAATGAAAGGTCTTTCATAATCTGCTCTCTTGTTAAGTTAAATTCTTCAAGATTTCTGACACGATGTTTGCGTTTATAGTTTTTCTGTTGTTGCGCTTGTTCTTTGATAGAGTATTTTAATTGCTCGCTGGGATTAATTCCCGTAAAATTAACTATTTCTTCTAAGGCTTTATCTAAATCAGATATTAATAAATCATAACGCATAATTCTGACGTTATTTTCTGGTATTTTTTGATTTTTTTTAAGCTGATAAAAATAGCGATAAAGGTCTACATTATAGCGATATCGCCTTTCTTCATATCGTTTTATTTTATCTGGTGGTATATTTTTTATCCCCCATTGGTTATCGAGAAAATTTCTATCCAGGGAAAGATGAGAAGGAATTGTTTCGTGAGGTGAACGAACTAAATAGATAAATTTGGCATCTGGAAATATTTCTAGCAATGTTTTAATACGGTGAGTAGAAAAATGAATTTGGGCAATTACTTGTTTTTTCCCTGTGTAATAGATATGCCGCTTTAAACAACTTTCAAAAAATTTTACTGAACTTCGACGACGAGATGCTGGTTGCTGATCATGGAAGCGAAGCTCGGGATGCTCCTGATCATCAAAGGCTAGGGGTGTTGTTAAAAGCACAAATTGAGTATCGGCTTCGTGAAGAAATAATAGTTCTTCTTCTTCTACTCTGTCAAGAGAAATTCCATGTCCAATATCATCAGGTATCAGGGAGTTTAGATTGTGTTTAACTAAATAGTCAACCAGAGGTTTAACTAAAATACGAGCTGTAAGTGATGGCACAAAAATATGCCAAGCTTTGAATGTGCTAAATTCTTCTGTCTGGGTTAATACATGATGGAGGAAAGTAGTTCCACTCCGAGGGTGTCCAATGATAAATATCGGTTTCACCACTTTAATGTCACGATACTTAGAAAAGAAAATTTCATCTAAAGCCAGGGTTAGTCTAACCAAAATAAAAGCTAAGGGTGGCAGAAATACCCATAAAAAAAACCAGTGACTTATCCCAAAGGTTTTCCAACAGGAAATAATAATTCTGTAATAAACGTTTAACATGTCTTATGTCCCAATTATGGGAAATAATTTTTATTAAAAATAGACATATATAGCAGTTCTCAATATTTGAGAACTGCTATACTAACTAATTAGTGTGTCTGTGGAACAGGCTTAGGGCTTTACTGCCACCTGTTGACCACTGGCTGGTGTTCGCCGGAACTGAATCGGTTTGCGGGGAACTAAACCTGCCTTTTGTTGCCATTGAGCGATCTCAGAGAACGACCAGTTACTACCAGCAGTGGTCAAGGATAAAAACAAATTCCCCAATCCACCCAGTTGTCCATCTTGTTTGGAAGGAAGTATAGTTTTCTGAACGACGAGATGGCCTCCAGGTCGCAGAGCTTGAGCCAAACGCTGAAATAGCTCAATATTGGTTTGTTCATCAAACTGCTGTACTAGGTTAGCCATAAAGACTAAGTCATAGACATTGGTGCCTAGATCGTCTGTAAGAACATTGCCAGCTTTGTACACCACGCGATCGCCCATGCCTTCCTCGGCAAGAAGCGGTCGTGCATATTCAATCTGCTCAGGTAAATCGAGGATGACCGCTTCAAGGTCAGGGTAGCGGCGGCAGAGGGTTACTGAAAAATAGCCGTGAGAGCCACCAACATCTAGCATATTCTGAGCACGAGTTGGTACAGGTGTGTATTGAACTACCTCAGGAGCAGCTAGGCTAGCGATTGAGCGCAGACCCCGATGATAAAGTTGGCAGTGATGGGGGGTCATTTTATCCTGAGATTCCAGAGGCTCTCCAGTGCGGATGAACTCTTCTAAGTGGGTCAGCCATTCCCAGGCCAAAACCCGGCTAATGGTGAAATCGTAAAGTGACGACTCATTCTCACTTAGTAGCCATTTACGGGCAACTACGGCCAAGCTATAGGACTCCCCCTCCTTGGTAAGGTAATTTGTAGCAACAAGAGCATCTAAAAGCTGGCTTAAGGCATGCTTGTTGAGATTACACCGCTCAGCAATCTCTTGGGCGGAAAGTGAACTTGAGCCTATGGCTTCAAATACACCTAGCTCTGTTGCTGCTATGATAGATCGAGCTAGAATCAGGCAAGCTTGAGTTTCAATCGCAGGTTGGGGTACTTGCCCCAAGGCAAGGGCACTCTTTTCGAGCAAGTTTTCAGGATTAATACCAACTCTCATCTAGAACTATTAGCTCCTTTAATAAATCCAATGACTGGAATAAAACTGGGTCGATTGGCAAAGACATCAGCATAGTTGGTGTCTTCGCTTAAGGCTTGTTCTTCAGTGTGAATACGCCGACTCATTAATAGAGCATTAGCGATGCTGAAAACGATAGTGGTGAAATAAGCAGTATGGATCAGGGGTAAAGCGGCGATTTCCAGAATTACTCCTAGCCAATTGGGATGCTTTAGGTAAAGGTAAATTCCTGAGTTAACTACAGGCTTGTCTGGGAAGGTGATGATCGGAAGAGTCCAACGCTTTTTTAGCGATCGCATTGATAAATACCGCAAGCCTTGACCAGCTACAGTAAGCATCAGTGCGATCGCTGCCAATCCTGGCATAAAGGGGGGATTGAACCACCAAACCTCGTTAATCATTGCTGCAAACCAGCTCACCTGCAATACTTTCACTATCCAAAGAGAATTTGAGCCATATTCTCGTCCTCCGTTAGTAAGCAAGTATGTTGCATTCTGTTTGCTGATACGAAGTTCAATCAGTCGCTGTAAAATCACCGCAACTACAATAAGCGTGAAGATAACCTTAGTAATCATGGAGCGCTTCCTACCATTGCAATAGCAGAATTTCTTGGGAGAAACCTGGTCCCATTGCGACCATCAAGCCATAACTACTTGGACTCGGCTGCTCTTGAGATAAGACTTCATTAAGCATATAGAGCACAGTGGATGAAGACATATTGCCAATTTTTTCTAGGGTGTCCCAGCTAAGCTGTACTGCTTCCTGAGTCAGTCCAAATTCCTCTTGTATAGTTTTAATTACCTTCGGTCCACCTGGATGCACAATCCAGCAGGATATATCATCTGTTGATAAGTTATGTTTGTTCAGGAGTCGGTCAATCACCTCTCGCAATCCTCCTTTGAGATGGTCAGACACTTCAGGTCTGAGAATATTCCTGAAGCCGGTATCGGCAATATCCATTCCCATTAAGTCAGTGGTATTGGGAAGCAAGATTGATCCAATATCAATTACCCGAGGTTGACCTGGCTTGGCTAACGGATGCTCGCGACCTACCATTAAAACTGCTCCCATCCCATCAGCAAACAATGCAGCAGTAACGATAGAGCAAATGATTTCGCTGTAGAGAGAGGGGTCGTCTGGTAGTTTAGAAATCATTGTTTGCAATTCCATTTGCAAAGAACCCTGCCACAGAGCAGAGGACAGTTCACCAGCAAAGAAAATTGCAGCATCCTTGGGGTGTCCCTCTAGGTACTCTGTCACTCGCGCTATACCTGCTGCTCCACCCATGCAGCCATAGCCAAACATTGGTAGTCGTTTGATGTACCGTGAAAAAGGGATGCGATTCATTAAGCGAGCTTCCAGGGAGGGAACCGAAATGGTGAGTGTAGAGGAAGCGATTAATGCGATCTCTTCAGGGTCGATGCCGGTTGAACTTAACAATGACTGCACAGTTTTTTCAAAGTTATCGAGAGCAAGGGTTATAGACCGCTCAGCAGTGACTCCGGGAGTCGGTGGGTCAAACAAGGAATCTAGGGAGTGGGTGAAATAACGGCCTTTGACATTGACATTGGTAAAAAAGCGGTCGATGGTATCAAGATCAAAATCTAGATTCATCGCGATGCAAAACTTTTTGACCGCTGTGGCTAGCACTTCTTGAGAATAGTAGTGCTCGGGAAACGTGAAGGCAGTAGCAGCAATAACAGGCATGGTAATTTTTTTCTTAAATAGGTTGAAAGTTAGTTAGTTTAAGGTTGCAAGTTAGTCGCTTTTTCGCCTAGCGTGGCCTTTTGGCCAAGGTTGAAAGATTGTGCTGCTTTGTGAAAATAGTGGTTAGTGGTTAGTAATTAGTAGTTAGTAGTTAGTGGTTAGCACTTAGATTAGGAAGATTGTTATCCTTTGTTGTGAGGAATAGTATCTGGGTGGCATACCACTCTCGATCAGGGAGTAGGATTGGACACCACCCGATCACCCCATCACTCGATCACCCCATCACCTTGACAGGTTGGCTAAGTTGGCTAGCGATCGCATCCAATAAAAGATGGTCATGGCTGTTGAGGAAGAAGTGGTCACCAGGAAACATTTGCAGGGTGAAGTCTCTCTGGGTCTGGTTGCGCCAAGCCTCAAGTTGCGAATGAGTGACTATGGGATCCCATTTGCCACCAAACACTGTGATTGGGCAATCGAGGGGATCTGCGCTGGAGTAGAAGTAAGTTTCAAAAATCGCAAAGTCTGCTCGCAACACCGGCAGGAATAGCTCCATCAGCTCAGGATTTTGTAATGTTTCCTCTGGTGTTCCATTTAAGTGACCTAGTGACTGGATAAACTCATCATCAGGTAGTCGATGGATAGGTAGATTCAGATCCGGTAGCTGAGGAGCAGGGCTTGCAGAAACAAATAGGTGCACTGGGCTAGGTAAGTTCTGTTTGCGTAACTCACGGGCAAGCTCAAAGCTAATTAACGCTCCTAAACTGTGACCGAAAAAGGCAAAAGGAATGTCTAAGTAAGGATGCAAAACAGGTGTTAGGGCCTGAATCAGAGGTGAGAGGCGAGTAAATGGCTCTTCTTCGAGTCGGTTTTCTCGCCCAGGCAATTGAATTGAACAAACCTCAATCTCTGGTGGTAGCAATTCTAACCAAGAGCGGAAGATAGAAGCACCAGCTCCCGCATAGGGGAAGCAGAATAGACGTAGTTTTGCTTGGGGATTCGGCTTTGGACGGGTGACCCAAAGATTGGCTTGAGGTAGTACCTTCTCTGAAGAGGTGATTGTCCCTGAAGGCTCATTAGTTGAATCCATCGAGTCTGTAGTTCTAGGTTTGTCTTGAGTTCCTTCATTAACAACCAGCAGGAAAACTTGGGTGATAAAATCCTCAATGCTTAAACTAATGAAGTATTCAAGAGGAACAACCACCTCCAGATCAGTCTCAATTTGATTCCTGAGCTCAACACCGACTATGGAGTCAAGTCCTAAGCTATGAAGGGGCTGCTGTAAGTCCATTTGGCTGACACCAATTCCCACAGCCCTCGCTAATAATTCTGTCAAGTAAGACTCCAACAGTCCCTGGCGTTCTTCTGGTTCTGCCGCCAGCAATTTAGCGCGGGTTAGACTTGGGTTAGCTTCGGGTGCGACACCATGATTAGGGGTGGATTTCCCATTAACTTCTGATGGCATGCTCAGGATGACGGTTACCCCTGAATTATCCTGTTCAGTTGAGTTAGGAACTACGTCCAACCAGTAACGCGATCGCTGCCAAGGATAAGAGGGCAACGCAACACACTGACCCCCAGATGGATAGCGTCGGCTCCAGTCTAATGGGTAGCCATGGGTGTAGAGAGTACCCAAAGAACCCAACATAACTGGTTTTTCCGGTTGCTGTCGCCGTAGAGAAGGCAATACTGTTCCATTTTTGTCCGAGTTCTTCAGACACTCGGAGATATTTATCCCTAGGACTGGGTGAGGGCTAATCTCTACAAATAGATTATGCTTGCTCTTGATAAGTTTATCAATGGCAGCGGCAAAACGCACTGGCTCTGTGATATTGCGTCCCCAGTAGGCAGCATCAAAATTTTCACCCTCATGAGCTAAACCTGTAACGGTTGAGATGATTGGAATAGATGCAGTTTGAGGTGTAATTCCTTGAAGCGATCGCACTAATTGATCTTGATACGGCTCCATCTGGGGACTATGGAAAGCATAATTCACCCGCATCATCTTACAGAAAATCTGTCGCTGCTCAAGAGACTCAAGCACTTCTTCCAGCGCTGCTGCTTCACCTGATAGAACCAGTGAGGTAGGACTATTGATGGCAGCAATAGACAGACGACCGGCATACTTAGCTAAGAGTTCCTCTGCCTCAGCTACGGACAACTCCACAGCTGCCATTTTGCCAAAACCTGTTCCCTGCTGCATTAAGCGAGCGCGGTGGAAAACAACTTGCACTGCATCCTCCAAGCTGAGAGCTCCCGCAACATGAGCTGCGGCTATTTCTCCCACGCTATGCCCGATTATGGCCTTGGGTTCTATTCCCCAAGACCGCCACAAAGCAGCTAAAGCGACTTGCAAGGCAAAAATAGCTGGTTGAGCAATCTCAGTTTCTGCCAAGCGGGATGTTGACTCATTAGCCGTCAGTTCTTCTAGGAGTGACCAGTTGGCATAAGAGCGTAGTAGCCCATCGCACTTCTCTATAGTGGAGGCAAAGACCGGTTCGGTAGATAATAATTCACGCCCCATCCCCCACCATTGGGGTCCTTGACCAGAAAAGACAAAAACTAGCTTAGGACGGCGGTTCCGTTGCTTACGACCCCAAGACAGACCAGAGTAAGTTTCTCCAGAGCAAAATGCTTTAAGGCCCTCGGTCAGTTCCTCACAGTTTTGAAATACCAAGGACAAACGGTGGTCATGATTAGAACGTCGTACACTAGCTGTATAACAGATGTCTGATAATGAAGCACTGCTACCAGAGGCTGCTGGTGCTAGGAATTCCTGATACTCTTGAGCTAAAGCTCTGAGAGCTTCTGGACTGCGAGCAGATAGGGGAAGCAGATAAGGTGACGAGGAGATCCCAGGATAGACCAAGTTTTTTGTCTCCAACTCCTCATCCCCTTGGGAAGCTTGCCCTAGAATTATATGGGCGTTAGTTCCGCCAAAACCAAAAGAACTCAATCCAGCCAAAGCTAGACCATCGGTTTCCGGCCAAGGAGTCAGGGTTTGCTGTACCTGAAGCAGAAGTTTGTCGAAGGGAATATAGGGATTCGGTGTTTGGAAATGCAGGCTCGGTGGTATCTTGCCATGATGTAACGATAGCGCTACCTTAATTAGACCAGCAATGCCAGCGGCAGATTCTAGATGACCGATATTGGTTTTAGCGGAACCGATAATACAGGGGTTGTCTGGGGAACGGTCTTGACTCAACACAGCCCCTAGAGCTTCGGCCTCAATTGGGTCTCCTAGGGGAGTGCCTGTACCGTGAGCTTCGACATAGTTAATTTGAGCTGGTGCGACTCCAGCATTTGCCAAGGCTTGGCGGATAACTGCTTCTTGAGACGGACCATTGGGAGCGGTAAGTCCGTTGCTACGGCCATCTTGGTTAAGGGCTGAACCTTTGATCACAGCAATGATATTGTCATTGTCTCTAATCGCATCCTCTAGACGTTTAAGTACTACAATCCCGCAGCCTTCTCCCCGGACATAACCGTTGGCTCTGGCATCAAAGGTCTTACAACGCCCATCCTTAGCCATCATTTGTGCCTGAGAGAAAATGATGGTCAACTCCGGAGACAGTAGCAGATTAACTCCACCTGCCAAGGCTAAATTAGACTCTCCACTCTGCAGACTTTGACAAGCAAGATGCACAGCCACCAATGAGGAGGAACAGGCTGTGTCAATTGCCATACTCGGTCCTCGAAAATTAAATAGATAGGAGAGGCGGTTAGCAGCAATACTTAAAGCATTGCCAGTCCCCATGTAGGCATTGATGACACTATACCCTCCTTCCTGAAAGCGCTGGTGGTAATCGCTGGCAGAAATACCAACAAAAACACCTGTGTTACTGTTGGCTAGTTTTTCTAGCACCTGCCCAGCATTCTCCAGGGCCTCCCAAGCTACCTCTAGCAAAAGTCGCTGCTGGGGGTCGATATAAACTGTCTCTCTCGGAGTAATTCCAAAAAATTGGGGGTCAAATTGATCTACTTGTTCTAAAAAGCCACCCCACCGAGTACTCATTTTTCCTGGAGTACCAGGTTTAGGATCGTAGAACGCATCGATATCCCACCGATCAGCTGGTATCTCTGTAATGGCATCTACCCCGTTACATAGGAGCCGCCAATACTCCTCCGGGTTTCTGGCACCAGGAAAACGACAACCTAGACCAATAATTGCGATCGCTTCCATTTCTTAACCTTCATCTGAACTTTGGTCATGATTACCACTACTGGCTGCTTGGTATTTAACCATTCGCATCTTCAGCTAAACGTTGTGCTAGGGCTTCGATGTTGGGATAGTTCCACAAAAGGGTGGGAGATATCTCACGCCCAAGATAGTTTTCCAATCTACCTAAAAGAATCAAAGCATCTGCTGATTCTAGGTTGTAGCTTTCAAATGGTTCCTGGATATCTATTTCTTCAGGATCAACCTCCAGTCGTTGGGCGAGTTGGGAAACTAACCAGGCTTGAATAGCTTCTTCAGTATGAACTTCTTGATCGATTTGCTCAGAGATGGTTTCAAGCATTTTGTTTACTTTTTTAGTTATTTTTAATCTGTCATTAATCAAAATACAAGTGCCAATTTTTAATTGGTAATTGTATTGTGGTAGTTGCAGTTAATTGATGATGTTAATGGCAATTTTCAATTTTCAATTTGTCTTTCAACTTTTGCCTTTTCCATTTCGTCATTAGCTGGTGACTGTGGTGTGATTAGATACCCGTCTTCCATACGAAGGATGCGATCAGCAACATCCAAAATTCTGTTATCGTGAGTCACCATCAAAATAGCGCATCCTTGCTCAAGAGCTAGTCGTTGCATAAGATCAACCACATCTCGACCTGTTTTACTATCTAAGGCAGCAGTTGGTTCATCTGCTAAAACCAATTTGGGATGATTGACTAAAGCACGGGCAATGGCTACCCGTTGTTTTTGCCCCCCAGAAAGGTTTTGAGGGTAGTGATTAACTCGATCCCCGAGCTTAACCAGTTGGAGCATGGCTTCAGATCTAGTGCGAGCTTCCCGGTTAGAGATGCCTCGATGCAGTTCAATCGCCATTTGAACATTTTCCCGGGCTGTCAAGAACTCTAGTAAGTTGTGAGCTTGAAAAATATAACCAATGTGGCTACGCACTGACACTAATTGGCTAGGACTAGCGCCATACAATTCTCGGTCTAGAATTTTTAGACTTCCCTCTTGTACAGAACGCAATCCTCCAATTAACGTCAACAACGTTGTTTTACCTGACCCCGATGGCCCCGTCATAATGATAATTTCTCCAGATTTTATTTCCAGATTAATGTCAAATAAAATTTGGCTTCGTAATGACTGTTCACCCAAGTAATGATTCAGTTTTTTTATATCAATCAAAATTTCTTGGGACATCGGGTTATTGGATTATACTCTAGTAATTATCAAGTTTATGTCTAGTAACTATCAAACTTTTGATAAGAAAACTAGAAAATATCAGCTGGATCAGCAGACCGCATTTTGTTAACAGCCAAAACACCAGAAGCAAAACACATTAAAATGGTTACTATTAAAACTATAAAGGATTGATTAAGTCTCATTTCCATTGGTAACCCAGTAGCATCCTTTACAACATTATACAGACCTATAGAGATTGCTAATCCTGGGATATACGCTAAAATAGCTAATATAACCGACTGTTGAAATACTACAGATAATAAGTATTTATTTGGATAGCCAATTGCTTTTAGAGTGGCATAGGCAACTAAGTTAGTAGAAATATTACTATGAAGAATTTGATAGACAATCACTATCCCAACAACTGATGCCATAACGAGCATCATACCAAGTATAAATCCAACGGGAGTTCTTGTCTGCCAATAGTCTTTTTCAAAGTCAAGAAATTCTTGATAAGAAAAAACTAGAACATCTTTAGATAAGTGGTTTCGCAAATTTTTTAAAACCATTGCAGGATCTGCATCAGGTTTGAGGGTAATGACTCCTACATCAATCATTTCTGAATTGAGATTGAATATCCGGAACAATGTTGAGTCGCCAACTACCAAATTACCGTCCACCCCAAAAGAAGGTCCTAGACTAAATAAGCCTCCAACCTTAACTCGATAACCTTTTGTGGCTGCAAAACCAAATATTTCGATAGTTTGTTCCGTGTTTCCCTGGTCAAAGTTCTCAGCAATTGGACCAAAATCAGGTCTAGACTTCCGGTCAAATAAAACTACATTAGGAAGTTTAAGCATATCCAGATTTTGATTAACTTCCGGGGAATTAAGGACAGGCTTTCCCGGATCAAAGCCAATAACATAGATTGAGAACTTTTGTTCAGTAATGGGATTTTTAAATTTCGCAAATCTTAGATATAAGGGACTAACTGATTCTACTCCATTAAATCCTAGAGCCTGATATAAACGCTCTCTAGGAAAGCTCTGCTTAGCAGTCAAGGATTTATATTGGGAACTGATTAAAAACAAATCACCTTTGATAATCTGATGCACCTTGATAGCACTAGTATAGAGAGAATCATTAAACCCAAGTTGCATAAAAATAAGAACAACGATAAACGCAATACCAGCTAGAGCAACCATAAAACGAACTCTTTGTCTCGCTAGTTGTAGCCAGGCAATAGGAAGTTGGAGAATCATTATTCAATCATTTTAGTAAATGAGATGTCTGGGGAATTTAATATAGAAGTTCTCAATGGGGTGAGGGACTTTCGTGCTGGGTTAATAGGAGTAGGTAGTAAGAATGCGGCGCTGCATCGCTTGACAATAATGAGAGACAGACATAAACTATTTTGATAAACGTTTATTGCTGGATTCAATACTTCTAAATCTGGTTAACCGAGTTACAGGTGAATCTTAACCTCTACTTGTAAGTTGGTAAATGCTGCAACTCGTTGACTGTCTACGGAATCATCAATGCGGATTTTAACGTCCACCACTTTACGATCTGTATCTGATCCAGGATTAACATCAAAAACCTGTTGTCTGTCAATTTGTAAACCAATCTCAGCGACTGTTCCCTGTATTTTCCCCTCAAAAGCAGCACTACTAATAGTAGCTTTTTGACCCAGATGGACTTTGCTAATATCCGTTTCATGGACTTCTGCGATTACATACATCTGGTCGGTTTGACCTAGCTCAAGAAGCCCGTTACTGCCAATAATTTCTCCAGATTTGGTGTGAACTTTCAGGACTTTTCCATCGATAGGAGAACGGATGTAGGTTAAATCTAGTTCAGCTTGAGCAAGCTTGACAGCAGCGATCGCACTCTCTATCTCTCCCTGAGCTATTTGTACATCTACTGGACGAACCTCAGTAATACGGTCTAGAGTCGCTTTTGCTTGACTGATCTGTTCTTGACCTGTGTCCATAGTCCGTCGCCGAGTCGCTTTTGCTTCATTAATTTGCTCTTGAATCGTTTCCACAGTTCGTTTCAGAGCAGCATTTGCTTCATTAATTTGCTCTTGAATCGTTTCCACTTGCAGACGTTTACTGTCAAAAAGAGAGGCAGAAATTGCACCTTCTTGATAGAGTTTTTGATTACGTCGATACTCGGCTTGAGCATTACGCAATTGGGCTTGTAAGCGAGCCAGGGTTGCTTCCTGTGTCGCCACTTCCCCTCGTAACTGAGCTTGTAAGCGAGCCAGGGTTGCTTCCTGTGTCGCCACTTCCCCTCGTAACTGAGCTTGTAAGCGAGCGATCGTTGCCTCTTGTGCCGAAATTTCTCCTGCCTGAGCCCCAGCTTTGACTTTGTCCAGACGAGCTTGGGAAATTTTAACGTTTTGTTTAGCTTGTTCTAAAGTAGCAAAACGAAGAGCATAACTGTCTAGCAGAGCGATGATTTGCCCTGCCTTAATCTTGTCTCCTTCTTTCACTAAGAGTTGGTCAACTCGAGTACCTCCTACAGAATTAGGGGCAGACAAACGAGTCACTCCTCCTTGAGGCTCTAGACGTCCAAGGGCAGTGACCCCAACCATGACCATGGTATTATTTTCTGGGGAATTTGATATAGAAGCTTGACGTTTAGATTGAAATTGGGGCAAGCCATAGAAATAAATCCCCCCAGTAGCTAAAGCCATAGCTGCTGAGAAAATCAGGTACCATTGACTTACAGGGTTTGTAAATGATTGACTTTCCTTATGCACGATAATCGTTAGTTGGCAATAGTAGTGGAGAAGTGCATCGCAATGCCACTGGGTTGACTGTATAATCAATTCTGTTGTACATTAACTTCATCTAAGAAGATGAGGCAGAAAGCATGGATGGTTTGAACTGGCTAAATTTGCTATTGCTGAAGTAATAAAACGCGCATCATAAGATATATAGCATTTATTAATTCGCTGAGGTACTTTCGTCCTGGGTTTTAGGGAGCTAAGACCGTGGGTCACGCTTTCGCCTAGCGTGGCCTACGGCCAAACGCGAATGGAGCTGGCAGTAGGAAGTAGGGAGTAGCGATGCAGCGCGGTCTTGGGGAGGCAGCGCGGTCTTGGGGGTTCC
>NZ_CEYLVT010000004.1:0-93971 GCF_982860115.1 Moorena sp. | reverse complement strand
GGGCTAGATTACTTATAGAGTCTGCGTTTTAGATTATTTCGTCGCCCCCTCAGCTCACTAATATTAGTATAAATTATCAAAAAATGCGATGCTCTGAAATAGGCGCTATGGGATTTACCTTAGGCTACGCTACGCGATCGCTAATACAAAATCAAGCAAAAAATACTAAAACAATAGTTTTAAACTATACCCCAAAAATAAAAAGGTATTAATTTATTTTTTTTGAAAAATACTTGACAAAATAAATAATTATTTATTACCATAAAAATGTCGCCAATACAACAACAAAAAACATTATGGACATCGAAAACTTTCTCCCAAATTTTGAGTATAATCCCAACAATCCTAATCTCCCTGAATTATTTGGCCAACCTCAGCCAGGACGGGAGCAAATCAAACATGTATTGATCGGTTCTCCCAAAACTGTGCGGGTCACAATCTATAATCTTTATAGCCGTGGCTACGCCCAAGTTCATGAGTGGAGCACTCCTCAACCTGTCGGAAATTCTGGTGAGGTGATCAGTATTTTGATTCGACATCTGTTGGTAGATTAAGATAGCAACTTGCCAGGGACTCTAATCCCTGGCGACAGGTCAAAATTCAGGATAAAGTATGAAGTCTGAAGTCTAAAACCTAAGTTGGTATGTTGTTGATTGGGATAATTTCCTAATAAATTGGTGAACACATAGTCAAGGATCCTAGGGCTCTTGACTATTACAAGAAATAATTCGGTCAAGGATTGGAATTAACCAGAACTTGACCGAATTTTTTTTGTTGAGAGAACAGGGAACAGGGAACAGGGAATCGGGAATCGGGAATCGGGAATCGGGAATCGGGAATCGGGAATCGGGAATCGGGGAGATGTTGCGTAGGGTGTGTTAGGGGCGGGCTTGCCTTCATGTTCAACTTCTTCGCGCCTGAAGCCGCCCCGTAACGCACCAACCAAAGACTTGTGACAATGCAATAGTTTTTAACCACCCTTACCACGCTACTCACCTATTAAACCCATTATTTGCATTTTATCCAAAATCGTGTTAACATAACAATATCGTTAAAGCAATGGTTTTACCGCCATGATGATTTCTACCGCACAAGCCGCTGAATTACTTGGTATCTCTGCCACTCGCGTCCGTTTCCTGTTGAGCAAGGGCAGAGTCAAAGGTGCTTATAAGGTCGGTAGAACTTGGGTAATTCCCTTATTTGATGGCATGCCAGTAGTAACCCCTGGTACTCGCGGACCAAAGCGGAATTGGTCAAAGCGCACAAATTACACTAAAGCTGTCATCCACGTTAATCAAAAAGTGATTCGCCAAAATCACAACACTGGCGAACGCAATCCCGTGATTACCGTAAAACGAGGCTCTAAAAACACTTACGGTCATACGGTCGAAGTCAATGGCCCCTGTCGGGTGATGTATCGCCCAGATAATCCTCTACACTGTGGAGCACGGGTATGGATTGAGACGATTTCTGACTTTAAGGTGATCGCCTAAGCCGTTCTGGATTTAAACTCAACTACTCCCGACAGATCAAACTTTCCTGGGCAATTTTGTCCAATTCAACGGCTTTCAACAATCGGGACCAAGCCTCAGTAAAAGTATAATTTTGTGGATTACTACAACGAAGTTTAGCTGATTCATTCAAGGCATCATACCAAATGCCATTTTGAGCATAAACTGTAATTAGCTTCTGTGAGGTTTTATTATCTAAGTGATCCTTAAACTCTGGCAATTCAACCCGTTTCAAAAATCCTTCAATAAACAAAAACGAGTCATTGTCAAACAAATCTGGGGAATTACAATCAAGGATCAGATACCAGCGATACCACTTACCAACCTCTAAGGAGTACGGAAGAGGTATGCTAAACACACCAGACCGACTTGGCAAAGTAACAGGGAGATATTTTGGAGCAAGCTTGGTCTGAGTTGTTAAATCCTGCAAGGAAAATTCCCCATAAAGCACCCTCTCAACACTTTCAGATTCATAGGAAACATGAACCCAGATAGTTGGAGACTCATTAACTGTCCATCCCCTACTATCGTTATCGATCACAGGTGTCACGCTTAGGTTTCCTCCCGTTTCAGAAACAGCCATAGGACAATCTCCACGACTACCTGTACCTCGCCTACGTCCGCTCGGGGCATCACCTGAATAATCTGGCTCTTTAAACTCTACTGCTATAGATTCAGACCTATTGCCAGTAGATTCCATCAATTGCGCTGGTGCTGGGTAGCTCGTGAGAGTCGTCAGAGCAAACGCAATTCCATAAAGCAGTTTAATTTTAACCATTGTCAACTCCGATGCTTTTGCCAAGGAAGATGGTAGCTGGGTATCAGAAGTTCCCTTTTGCCATCAATCCTAGTGTCACATCTGATTTGAACAGTAATACGACGCATTCCTCCACCTCGTTCAGGTGGGGGTTAAGGAGTAGCTAAATTCTTTGGCTCCTAATCCAACGCTCCAGGAACTCTCCAACGCTCACTCCAGACTCTTTAGCTGAAATCTGCAACCACTCCCAAGAAGAAGGAGTAAGCATTATATTATGCGCTTTCTTGATCTCGTCATAGTGAACCGGGATTCCCCTCATTCTTTTTTGAGATTTTTTGCTACTTGGGCTTGACATCACTAGAATATCCACATATACTAAAATTAGAGTAACAAAGGGACAGATGAAAACGCCAACCAAGATTATCCGTACAGACAAATGGAGGCTTAACCCGACTAATAATCAGCGTATACTGCTGTGTGAAACGGTCGAGGTTTACCGTCATGCCTGTCGGTACTTAGTTGGGATCATCTATACTCACTGGGAGGAACTTGGAAGTTTAACGACAGATCAATTGACCCCTGCTGTCGAAAAATTAATGCATCAGACGGCTAAGCGTCCTAGCGTTAAATACCCCCAGTTCAATAAAACCTTTTATAAATTTCCCAGCTACTTACGTCGAGCTGCGATCGCATTTTCCGCTGGCCAGGTTAGTAGTTTTGTCACTCGTTATAGAGATTGGCAGTCAGGGAACAGAAAAAGAAAGGATGCTAAGCCTCCAAGATTAAACGCAAATACCGATTGTTATCCTTCTCTTTATAAAGGGCAATGTTATAAACTACATGGCTTCAATGCAGTAGAAATCAAAGTATTTAATGGCTCTGATTGGATTTGGAATGACATTCAAATTACTGGGTTAAGAGAGCGCCACTTGGTAGCATCCAATAAAATGATGTCTCCTTCTCTAGTAATAAACAATAGAGGATATCATCTATCAGTTCCATTTGCCTGCAAGCCAGAGAAAAGGAAACCGGAATCCAATGTTACAGCAGTTGATCTAGGAATCAACACAACGGCTACGGTAGCAGTCGTAACTCACAGCGGCACTGTAATCCATACTGAATTCGTTCATCCAGGAAGAGACATAGACCGCCGAGACAAAAGACTTAAGTCCGTATCTATGCGGGCGTCGAAGACTATGGGTAAAGGCGGAAAACTTCATAAAGGGTTCTGCTCTAAAACCTACGACAAATGCCGAAGAATCAATCATCAAATAGGCCATATTGTTTCAAAGCGGATTATTGAGATTGCTAAGGAATTTAACTCTGAAGCCATAGTATTTGAAAATCTTAAAGGTTGGAAACCCAAGGGCGGCAAAAAAAGATCGAACCTGAGGCAAAAATTCCACGGATGGCTCAAGTCCAAAATTCGCGATTTCACCGAAATGAAATGGAATGAACTAGGCGGAAAAGTTATAGAAGTTGTGGCAGCTTACACTTCAAAGTTAGCCTATGATGGTTCCGGCGTAGTCAAAAGGAATTCAAAAAAATACTCTTTAGCCACCTTCGCTTCAGGTAAGCGTTTCAATGCAGATTTAAATGGCGCTTACAATATTGGGGCTAGAGGTGTGTTTAAACTCGTTGGCAGAAATGGCCACGAGGGTCGTTCCAGCAAAAGATCTGGACGACCACCTAGAAGCTGGGTCTGCCTGTGTGATTTATGGGTTAGCGGTAATCCTAAATTAGCATAGGACACCACCACCTGGCCGTAGGCCACGCTACGCGAACGGCGATAGCCAGGTGGTGGAAGCTTCATTATGGTGTATAACGCACTACCAGAACCATACCCACCGAAGTAAGCACCAATACCATTCCTGATGGAACCAACGGTATCCAACCCCCTTCCAAGATAAACAGATAACAAATGCCATACAAAGCACCAAGTGCCACTGCCGTCGAGATTACCAAGCCACTTAGGAAATGCATACCCCTAGCCTGGCCTGAGCGGAATCCCATTACCAAACCAATTACACTTCCCACCACAGACCAACCCCAAATCCACAGCACTTCTGTTGATTCTGACCAAACCCACAACAAGGGTCGATTATCCAGAACCGCACTCAGGATTTGACTTACCATATGTCCTTGAATCACCACTCCTGGTGTTCGCTTATGGCTCAGGGGCTGACTCGGACTGTAAGGGGTGAGCCAGTAATCACTACTGGTATTAATTGCACCGGCTACACCAACAAGAATAATCCGACCCTTCAGTTGGGACCTGCGCTGGGCAGGAATCTCATCATTGAGAATATGACCAACACTGACGGTTAGGGCAATATCTTCAGGAGAGCGATGGGAACGGTAATTTAGCAAGATTTGTCTACCTGCTGCATCCACTCTGTGGTAGCCACCGGTATAGGAATTTAATTGCTTCAGCACAACGGTTTTACCTTTACCCAAATGTGGCGCATCAATCCACAATTCCTGATTTGATGTGTAGCCCCATTCGATACCCTTACCATGTAGATAGTATAGGGCTAGTAGCAGGCTAAGGTTATTCTTCGCAGTACACTTATCCGTCAGGTCTGGTGAGTCCAGAGATAACAGATGGCGACGGAGGATTCCCCCCTGGTCAGGTAAAGCATCACTAAAACTAATCCGATCTGGCCGAATTTCCAGCGGTGGAGAAATCCCTTCGGTGTCCCCAGCCTTAGCATCTTTAACTTTACAGATACCAAATAGATTCTTTTGTCCCAGGTAAGTTGCTAGTTTAGGGTAAGCTGGATCCACCGGAAAATCACGATAGATATCTAAGCCAATCGTTATCGGTTCATACTCCTGGAGTTTCTCAAATAGCCGAGTAAGAGTATAGTCTGATAACGATGCCCCATGCTTCGGTTGCTGTTCCTGATTTTTAATATCCTCTGGGGTAGCCTTAACAATCAACAGACGCTCGTCCCGTCTTTCATAGGGTCGTTGTCGCATCAGTTGGTCAAAAGCGTTTAGTTCAAGCCCTTCCAATAGTCCCAACCACCGCAATCCCATCACCAAAGCCATGGCGAATACACTAGCCTTGAGTAACAAACCGCGATCGCGCCATAGTGACCGAATCGGAAACGAATGGGATGGTTTGTCGGAGCTCGTTTGGTCTGAAGGAGTAGGAGAGGTACTGGGTAATGAAGTTTGACCCTTTGCTACAGGTGCCGATGGCATCATGTGTTGAAGGTCTGAAGAGGTTTGTGACCCATGAGCCTGACTGGAGCTACCTGAAACAGAAGCCAATTGATTGCGATCGCGCAACTGTTCCCAAGTCGGCGGCACAACAGCCGGATTTTGGCAAATCACTGGCAACCAGCTAGCACCAGGATAGTTATCTTCCCACCCTTGCAACCGTTCCCTAGTTTCCCGCACCGCCAGATATAAGGATTTTCCACCAGCAAATGCGGTTAAAAAGCACTTCAAAAACTCCTGTGCCACTCGATCCGGTACCGGTTCCCGCATCACAATCAACTGAGGAATATGTAAATCAGCCAATTCCCGTGCCAATCCCAAGCCATCGCAAGAGTTGAAAATTGCCAGTCTCAAACCATTCGTAATAGCTGTTCTCAGAGCATGCTTTAACTGGGAAATCGTTAAGCTATCAGTTTGATTAATACTTATGTAACTGGTTTTAGCATCAGCCCCACTCCCGCTATGTCCCGCAAAAAACAGGATATCCCATCCCTGTTCATCCCAAAGCTGGTGGTTAAGCTCTTGGCGTTGTGGCTCCACCACAAAAACCGTTTCCGCCTCCGGTAACTGCTCAAGTAAAGCGCGGTCTTTTTCAACCTCAATCCCTTCACTATTTCCTAAAATTCCTAATACTCTAACCTGACCCGTTGACTCTCGATCTGGTGTCGTGACTGGCTCATACTCTTGGCTACTCAAGGCCACTTCTGTCAGGGGGTAATCTTCAAATAAACGCCACAAATGCCAAGGAAATCGTCGCACTTGGTCATCTTCCGCTTCGATAATCACCCTAATTTCTTCAGACGGCATGAGTTTAGTTCGCACTCGCCGTTCAATGTTGCGAAATTCTTCAGCATTGAGCCAGGTATTAATTTGCTCTTCTAACTGTTGAGACAGATTCCTAAAATCAGGTTGTGAAACATTAGTGATACTAACTTTATTAATTTCCAGACGGCGATCGCAGCTGAAGCTTCGGTAGAGTGCTGCATACATTAATTGCCAGCGTTTGTAGAGTAAGGGCAGTTCCGGTGCAGCAGGCAAACCTCCAGTAAACTGCATCAGACTACGATGATCCCTTTCCCAAAGTTGAGCGATAACAGTAGGAAAACCTTCCTGACAATTACCATTTCCCAGTTTTAAGACTACTAACTGACTCATGGATAATAGTTTGTCAGGGTTAAGTAAGGTCTAAAATTTCAATAGTTGCTTCGAGTTTACTGTTTATGAAGGTCTGACCATTAAAACTATGGCGATAGACTAACATTACTTAGTGATGTTTGTCAACTCCTAAATGGTATAAAAATGCTATAGTATAGTTCGGAGATTTTATATCTAGCTTTATATCTAGCTTGATCCACAGCTCACTGATTCAGCCATCTTGGGATATCAGAAAAATCAGCTTTTAAGCCAAACTTTAGTTGTCACGTGACCGTAATTTATGGTAAACTGTAAAGCTAGTGACTAAAAAAACAATGGGCGATTAGCACAGTGGTAGCGCGCTTCCTTCACAGGTCAGAGGTCGCTGGTTCCAAACCAGTATCGCCCATTAGTAAGCATATGCTGATAGCACCTCAAGTAGCGTGCGCGTAGCGCTAATCGCTGTTCGCTGATAGCTGATAGCTGATTACTTACACTCAAACAGTTAACCAAACCGAAAGGTCTCGTTGAATCAAATCTTGGAGTTTGAGGATATCATCACGATAAAAGTCCAGCAACTGTTGCCGTTCCTCTTTAGAAAGAGCAGCTTTTTTCTTATCAGTTGAGTTCATGTTGATTAGCGCTGAACGAACAGTTTGCCTCACCTCCAGCGGCAGGATGTACTTTAGTCCAGAAGCCACCATAGTTCGGAAGGGATTTTGTTTCCGCAACAGATCATTAACCAATTTTAGTTTAGGAACTTGAGCCACTTGAGCTTTTTTCGATACATCCGGGATAAAGGTTTCATCTACTCCAATGAATCGATACATATCCTGGATCAAAGCCACGGGATTTTTACATAAATCATCGTAGAGATAAACTTTGATTTTATCTGGATTAAACGTTTCCAAAAAATGTCTTAATTGAGCAGTGTAGAGTCCTTTTTTTAGGGTAAATGACCCCTGAGATCGAAACTTCAGCTGTTCTGATAACGGTTGAACCTTACCCACTACATCCGTCGCTTCCCGAACGTGCATTAAATAATCTGAATAAGCTCGGTCTACGGGATTTCGGAGAATAGCAATCAGTTTAACATCGGGCAAATAGCGCAATATTAGCTCAGACGATGATTTATAATGAAACAAATAATTAGGGGATGCTTCTCCAATCGCTATTTCATCCTTAACGTCTTGGAAAAGTTGACAATATTTTTCAAAGGTATCAATTCGATTTTTGTTAGGAGTTATTAGGTCTGGCGGTAACGTTTCCCAATCTTTTTCCAAAAAATTGGTTTCCTTAACCGGACTCATATAAACTTGAGGGTGTTGGGTTAAGTAATTATAAATAGAAGTTGTTCCTGCCTTCTGCACACCTATAATTAAAAAATTGGGTAATTTCATTTTATTTCTGGGGGGAATCGGGAATCGGGAATCGGGAATCGGGAATCGGGGGGAGATGGGGAGCTAGCCGTAACCCACCTTCTTCAAATTTCGCCCCTGACTAGTGACTAGTGTAATTAGCTGATGTGGCAAACCGCTATAAGTTCCTACTGAGATAATACCCACCTTGAAAGTGGATATCACCAAACATTATTAAGAAACTACTATCAACAAAGTACTATAGCGCTGAGGGTAGGGAGTAGGGAATCGGGAATCGGGAATCGGGAACAGGGAACAGGGAAAAAATCCTGTGTACTTCATAGCTATGAAAATGCTATAACTCCCTCCAATCTCCCCATCTCCCCACCCTCCCGACTCCCGACTCCCGACTCCCGACTCCCGACTCCCTAATTAAGGTAGTTCACTGAGTCGCTTCAACCCAGCAGAGTCCTGGTCGTACTCGTCTAGGTCAACGGAAATCGGCTCAACATTCCATATTTCCTGACAATACTCCCGAATCGTGCGGTCTGAAGAAAATTTGCCCATATTGGCCGCATTGATAATCGAAATGCGAGTCCAGTGATCCTGATCCCGATAGGCTTGGCTTACTTGCTTCTGGGTATGAACATAGGACTGGTAGTCTGCCAACAGCAGGTACTGATCCTCATACAGTAGGGAATCCACCAGTGGCTTAAACAGGTCGGGCTTACGGGAATAGAAGTACCTAGAGCCAATCTGATCGATTACCTGCTTGAGCTCTTTATTGTTGTTATAGTATTCTTGTGGGTTATATCCCCCAGCCTTGAGAGCGTATACTTCCTCAGTAGTTAAACCAAACAGGAAAAAGTTGTCTGCTCCTGCTTCTTCTCGGATTTCAATATTAGC
The DNA here is from genome assembly GCF_982860115.1 of Moorena sp. Taxonomy (NCBI): domain Bacteria; kingdom Bacillati; phylum Cyanobacteriota; class Cyanophyceae; order Coleofasciculales; family Coleofasciculaceae; genus Moorena; species Moorena sp. The sequence goes on along the minus strand of NZ_CEYLVT010000004.1, from coordinate 85,077 downwards.
ACCATCCAAGGTACCAATGGTTAACGCTCCATTCATGGCAAATTTCATATTGCCAGTTCCAGAAGCTTCCTTGCCAGCAGTGGAAATTTGCTCTGAAAGGTCGGCTGCTGGGTAAACCTGCTCTCCTAGGGAAACCGAGAAGCCTTCTAAGAAAACTACCTTGATGCGATCGCTTACATCAGGGTCATCATTAATAATCTCTGCTACTGAGTTGATCAACTTAATCACCAGTTTAGCCATGTAGTAACCCGGTGCTGCTTTGCCAGCGAAAATAAAGGTTCTCGGCAAGATATCGATAGAGGGATTCTCCTTGATCTGGTTGTATAGAGTAATGATATGGAGTACATTCAACAACTGACGCTTGTACTCGTGAATCCGCTTTACTTGAACATCAAACAGGGAATTAGGATCTACTTTAATATTGTTGTGTAGCAGAATATAATCCGCCAGGTTGTGCTTGTGCAGCTGTTTAATCTTGCGCCAGCGATCGCAAAACTCAGCATCAGTAACAAACTGCTCTAACTGTTTGAGCTGGTCTAGCTCAGTAACCCAACCCTCTCCAATTTTTTCAGTAATCAGTTCCGAAAGTTGAGGATTACTCAGCAATAGCCACCGACGGGGTGTAACCCCATTGGTCATATTAATAAACTTATTGGGCCACAATTGATAGAAATCTCGGAGCACATCCTTTTTCAGCAATTCCGTGTGCAGTGCGGCCACCCCATTAATAGCATGGCTACCTACGCAGGCTAAATGAGCCATCCGCACAGACTTCTCAGGTCCCTCTTCAATCAAGGACATTCGTCTGAGCCGGTCATCATCACCTGGATACTTGAGACGCACATTATCCAAGAAGCGACGGTTGATTTCATAGATAATCTCTAAATGCCTCGGTAAGAGTCTCTCAAAGAGGCTAACTGGCCAGCGTTCCAAAGCCTCTGCTAGCAAAGTATGATTAGTATAACCAAAAGTATTCTTAGTAATATACCAAGCTCGATTCCAGCTCAATTTGTACTTATCCAAGAACAACCGCATCAGCTCCGCCACCCCAATTGATGGGTGAGTATCATTCAGCTGAATCGCAATTTTCTCATGGAACAGGTCAAAATTACTATTAGTTCGTCGATAATTATTAATAATATCCTGAAGAGAACAGCTAACAAAGAAATACTGCTGCTCCAGCCGTAGTTGCTTCCCTTGGGAAGTGTTATCATTGGGATACAGGACTTTCGAGATATTCTCAGAATAAATCTTTTCAGTAACAGAACCGGTATAGTCGCCGCTGTCGAATACCTGAAAATCAAATTCTTCACTGGCACCAGCACGCCACAAACGCAGGGTATTGACTGTATTTTTCTTGTAACCAGGCACTGGTATATCGTAGGGAGTACCCAAAACCTGCCACTCCGGAACCCAACGGACCCGATAGCGCCCTTCCTCATCCTTGTAGGATTCTGTCTTACCCCCGAAATTCACCTCAACCGTTAATTCTGGGCGTCGGATTTCCCAAGGGTTGCCGAACCGTAGCCACTTGTCAGGACGTTCAACTTGACCACCATCAATGATCCGCTGGTCAAAGATACCGAATTCATAACGGATGCCATACCCAACAGCAGGAATTTCTAAGGTTGCCAGGGAGTCCAGGAAACAAGCAGCTAGCCGTCCTAAACCGCCATTCCCTAAACCAGGCTCAGCTTCCAGGATTTTCAGGTCATCTAGCTCCAGCCCAGATTCGTGGAGAGCTTGGCTGAGCCGATCATATATTCCCAAGTTCAGCAAATTGTTAGTGAGCTGGCGACCCATCAAAAATTCTGCTGACAGGTAATATACCGTTTTACTATTTTTTCGAGTATAGGTTTCTAAGGTTTTAATCCACCGCTGAAGTAGCCGGTCTCTTACCGTATAAGCCAGAGCCATATAGTAATCGTAGGGTGTAGCCAAAAACTGATTTTTGCCCTGGATATAATAAAGATTATCAGCAAAGGCTCGCTTAAGGGTTTCCACCGACATACCTGTGCGGTCATCTTCTACCTTAACCTTGATTTGTTGTGTGAGGTTGGTAGGTTCCTTCATAGTATGGCTCATCCTGACCAAAAACTTGTCATTCTATTATGGATTCTGATACATTTATGCGCTACAAAGCGATATATTATCGTCTTGTATGACAATAGCATCACTATATAAAGTGAAGGAGGTATCCCTCAAAGCTTTAAGCAAAATGCCTAAAGCACCGTTAAAATCACGATTGATTTCATGTCCACATTCTGGACATTTAAACAGTTTATTCCCACCCAGTTTTGGGTGAATATGTCCACATCTTGTACAAGTTTTGCTGGTAAATTCTTCTGTCACATCAATTACCTGACAGCCACTTAACTCAGCTTGATTTTTTAATACCTGTTTAAACCTATAATGTGACCAACTTAACATTTGTCTTGCCGTTTTACTTCTTATTTTTCGTTTTTTCTTTTTTGTCATCTTGCTTGTTTCAAAAGTGGGCAATAAGATGTATGAATAATTTTTACTCAACCAAGAAGCCGCCTGACGATGACATTCATCAATTAGGTTTCTAATTCTTTTTCGACTTCTTGCTGCCGCTTTTCTCATCTTTTGTCTTTGCCTTTTCGATTTGGATTTACCAATTTTACTCATTAGCCGATCCAGATGTTGGCATAATCTTGTTATTTTTCCTATATCCCCAACTCCAATTTCCAAAAATGATTGGCCATCAAATCCTGTCAGAAAAGTTCTCACTCCCGGATCTATTGCAATTATTCCATCTACATTATTAGTCTTTAGTTTTACTTCTTTTAAAAAAACCGCAAACCAATCCCCACACTTAGTTTTTATTATTCGTGTAGCATAAGCACTGCTGATCGGTATGGGTTCGCTACTTTGAAAATCTTTTCCTTTGGTTAATCTTGAATACCATTTACCCTTGGTGTAGTTGCTATTGTTAAATTTAAGTGTTTGCCTGGGAGCATGACAACTTCTAAATTTACAGTTTTTACTGAATGAGTAAGCTTGATGCGCATCAAATATTGCATTCTGTCTTATATGGCAAGGAGTTGCTTTCACCCATTCAGGTAACTCTGATTGCATGATGATATTGCGTAATTTTTGCTTACCTACTTTGCCATGTTTTTTTTGATAAGCAATGGCTTGATTAAAACAATATCTACAAGCTGCTACCCATTTATTCCACTCTTTTTTTAGATCTGAGCTTGGATAAATTTTGATCTTCCTCGACCTCAGTTTTATATTTACTGAGTCCATATAATAGTCGGCTACTGAAGCAGTGTAGGATGGCGATGATGTCTTCAAGCATTTCTGATTCTGGAGACAAGTTTTTCTCGTTGAGAACCAGGATTGTGCAGTTAAATTGCTCACCAAACCATTGATAGAAGTCGAAACCGAATTTTGCCAATCTGTCTTTGTGTGCGATAATAATTCTTGGGAGATTTCCTTGCATGACTCTCCCCAATAAGGCTGTAACTTTTTTTCTTTTGAAGTTAAGGCCTCCTCCGATTTCCCTATAGGTGCGCTTTCCGTGATGGCGTTCGCGTAGCGTGACCTACGGTCAAGGGATTGCTCGCCATCACGGGTCGCACCTGATGATTTCTGCTGTCGGGTACAAGTTACTGATGGCGGCAATTTTTCTATTAAGGTCAGATCGTTGATTTTTGGAACTAACTCTGGCGTAGATAACTGTGGCTCGGTCTTTTTCGATTCCAACAGTGTAGGATTCAACCTCATATCTTTTTTGTCCAGAGGGGGGATGGCTTTGATTTTACCTTCCTTCATTGTGCCATCGCACAAGAGTTCTGACATGAACTTCGAGTTTTTATGCTGCCTCAGAGGGCTTGACATATTTGGCTATTTTAATAACCTCAAACGCTTCTAAGCCATTATAACTTAATATATCCCTTGATGACGCAAATCTTAGATTTAGTTCTGCTCTTTTATCATAGAGTAAGCATGGACATTGCTCCTTGGTAAATTATCATTCTCTGTAGTAAAATAACCAATTTGTAACACACAGTTCCTACTTGAGTTGAGTGTCCTGCAAAGACTTGATCACAAACAGATTCAATGGGTCTTGACTAATCTCTTTGACATAGGACTCACTGAGATAGGAAGCATATTGGGGTTGTTTAGCAATATAGGTTTTGAAAAAAGCGGTACTAAGTGCCATCAGGTAAGGACGAGCGATAGCAGGATCTGGCCCAATCAATTCAGGTGGAACCGGTAAGACACCCTCTCCTTCCCCACCCAGGTAGGAAAAGTGAGTACCTCCTTCTGTCACCGACTACTCCCATTAACCCCAAGGGCTTAAGTATTTGAGCGAATTGACAAATGCTATAGTTTATGTCACCCTAATGAAAATTCCAAAACCTCGCTCCAATGACATCGGAATGGGAAGCCCTAATTGTTGGGATTAACCGTTATCCAGAATACACCAACTTTAACGACCTGACCGTTGCGGCATTAGATGGGGAAAATGTCGCTCAACGATTAGAGCAGTATGGCTATGAACCCTTTCGGATTCAGGACTTACCCCTTGGGTTGACCCAAAAAGGAGCAGGAGCACTACCGAACAGAGGAATAGTCAAATTAGAGGAATTAAGGTCAGCAGTCGCAAATCTGTTTAATCCTCCACCTCCGAACCAACCCCCAGAAACCGGCCTATTCTTCTTTTCAGGCCATGGCTGTAGACAAGAGGTGGATGGTATTGAGGAAGTTTTCTTAGTCACTAGTGATGCCTTTCCTGATGTGGGAATTTATGGCTATCCTCTGCGGGAATTAGGTGAGCAAATCGCAACTAGCCCAGTCAAACAGGTAGTGATTTGGTTAGATTGTTGCTACAGTGGCGAGTTACTAAGCTTGCTCCCATTTATCCCAACTGATAAAGCTTACTGCTTGATTACTGCTACTCGTTCCTTTGAACCGGGAATAGAAATTAGCCATGAACAAGGAGTATTTACCAGGGAGTTACTGGCAGGATTAAATCCGGAAAATCACCCCGATGGTATTGTTAATAGTCATAATTTGGGAGAGTTTATTGAGCAGCGGATGTCAAGGACTGGACAACGTCCTTTAATCGCTAACTCAAACCAAGCCATTTTACTGACTAGCCTGTTTCCGAAACTGAGCTTTCAGGATAAGTGCCCCTACCGGTCTCTGTCATATTTTACGGCTAAACCAGAGGATGCTCTGGTGTTTCACGGTCGCTCTAAGTTGACCCAGCAGTTAATTGAGCGAGTTAGAAATAAAGACCGTCTGCTGGTAGTGTTAGGAGCTTCCGGTAGTGGCAAGTCTTCCTTAATCAGAGCAGGATTATTGTATCAGCTGAAGTTAGGGCAGGCAATTGTTGGAAGCGATCGCTGGCATTATTTGGAACCTTTTACTCCTCAAAAAACACCAAAGCAAAGGTTACAGGAGGTGCTGGAAAAGGGGAAGCTTTTAGAGAAAAACGGAGAGGGTGTGGCTGATTCTGGTTATGATTCTGCCCCCCTAGCCCCCCAATTTTGGGGGGAACAAAACTTTCAAAGTCCCCCAAAGTTGGGGGATTTAGGGGGCTTTCCCCTCAGCAACGCCCAGCCAGAGAATTCTAGTGTTACTCCGGTGGTCATGATTATTGACCAGTTTGAAGAGTGCTTCACTATGAGTCAACCTGACCAACGGCTGGAATTCTTTAACGGTTTAATTGAATTATTAGATAATACCAACAATTTAATTGTGTTAATCGCCATGCGCTCTGACTTTCGGGGGCGGTTGCGAGACTATCCTCAATTAGTGGAAAAGATCAATAGACCATACATCAATGTTGACCAGTTGAACCGTCAGGAAATTGAAGAAGCGATCGCACTACCGGCGGAATTAGTAGGATTAGGGATTGAGGGCAGATTAAAACAGCAACTGATTAACGATGTAGAAGATTATCCTGGCAGCCTGCCCCTGCTCCAATATACTCTGACGGAATTATGGAAACAGTCAAGACAGCAGAAGTTTTTATACTTAGAGACTTATCAACAGTTAGGGGGAATTGAGGGAACTCTCGAAAAGAGAGCCAATCAGGTATTTGATAGTCTCTCACCGGAAGAACAAAGTGTGGCTAGGCGTTTGTTCTTGGAATTAACTCAAGTGGGAGATACTCTCGATACCCGTAGACGAATACACCTGGGGGAGTTAGTCAATTCTCACCACAGTTTAGAACTGCTCGATGCTGTTAGCCAGAAGTTAGCCAGTTCAGAGAACCGCTTGATTACTAGAAGCCATCAGGAAAATTCCCAGGATGTGGTTTTGGATGTAGTTCATGAAGCCTTGATTCGCCACTGGGGAAAGTTGGTGGAATGGAAGCAGACTTACAAAGAAGCAATGGTGATCGAACGCAAGCTGGAAGCGGCGGCAGAAGAATGGATGGAAAAGGGAAAGAAGCGTGATGATGCCGGTGTACTGTTACAAGGGGGGAGGTTAGTAGAAGCCCAGGAGTATTTAAACGAGTATTGCAAGTTGGGCATGTTGAATGGGCTAGCTGAGGAGTATATTCAAGTAAGCGCTCAGAAGCACAAGCAAATGACCCGTAACCGCCGGTTATTAGCGGTAGGGTCTGTTAGTGTGTTGGTATTGGTGATAGTTGTTTTGACAGCTTTTTGGTTGGAGTCTCGTAAACAGCAGAAAAAGGCAGAAGAACAGGGGAGAAAGGCAGAAGAAAGTGAAATTAAAGTCCTGATTCAACTTTCAGACACTTTTGTTGCATCAAAGCAACCCTTTGATGCTCTAAAAGAGAGATTAAGGGCAGCAGGAAAACTGAAAGAGGCGAATTGGCTAAAAGGTGATACTAGAGTTAAAGCGATCGCTAAGTTGCAGCAATCTCTCTATGGAGTGAATCAGTATAATAGCCTAGACGAACATAGCAGACCTGTTTATAGCGTCACCTTTAGCCGAGATGGCCAAACTATCGCTTCTGCTAGTGAGGACAACACCGTGAAACTGTGGAACCTAAAAGGCCAGGAACTGCACACCCTCATCGGACATAGCGAACCTGTCTATAGCGTCACCTTTAGCCCAGACGGCCAGACTATTGCTACTGCTAGTTTTGACAAGACGGTGAAACTGTGGAATCGAGAAGGCAAACACCTGCACACCCTCACTGGACATAGCGAACCTGTGATTAGCGTTGCCTTTAGCCCAGACGGCCAGACTATCGCTTCTGCTAGTTTGGACAACACCGTCAAACTATGGAATCACCAAGGCAAGGAACTGCACACCCTCACTGGACATAGCGAACCTGTGATTAGCGTTGCCTTTAGCCCAGACGGCCAGACTATCGCTTCTGCTAGTTTGGACAACACCGTCAAACTATGGAATCACCAAGGCAAGGAACTGCACACCCTCACTGGACATAGCGAACCTGTGATTAGCGTTGCCTTTAGCCCAGACGGCCAGACTATCGCTTCTGCTAGTGAGGACAACACCGTGAAACTGTGGAATCATCAGGGCAAGGAACTGCACACCCTCAATGGACATAGCGAACCTGTGATTACCGTCACCTTTAGCCGAGATGGCCAAACTATCGCTTCTGCTAGTGAGGACAACACCGTCAAACTTTGGAACCTAAAAGGCCAGGAACTGCACACCCTCATCGGACATAGCGAACCTATCTATAGCGTCACCTTTAGCCCAGACGGCCAAACTATCGCTTCTGCTAGTGAGGACAAGACGGTGAAACTGTGGAATCTTGAAGGGAAACCCCTGCACACCCTCACTGGACATAGGGCACCTGTCATAAGCGTGGCCTTTAGCCGAGATGGCCAGACTATCGCTTCTGCTAGTTTTGACAACACCGTCAAACTATGGAATTACCAAGGCAAAAAACTGCACACCCTCATTGGACATAGCGAATATATCACTAGCGTGGCCTTTAGCTATGATGGCCAGACTATCGCTTCTGCTAGTAGGGACAACACCGTCAAACTTTGGAATCACGAAGGCAAACACCTGCACACCCTCAAAGGGCATAGCGAACCTCTCATAAGCGTGGCCTTTAGCTATGATGGCCAGACTATCGCTTCTGCTAGTAGGGACAACACCGTCAAACTTTGGAATCACGAAGGCAAACCACTCCACACCCTCACTGGACATCGGGCATCTGTCATAAGCGTGGCCTTTAGCTATGATGGCCAGACTATCGCTTCTGCTAGTTGGGACAACACCGTCAAACTTTGGAATCTAGAGGGCAAACACCTGCACACCCTCACTGGACATCGGGCATCTGTCATAAGCGTGGCCTTTAGCTATGATGGTCAGACTATCGCTTCTGCTAGTAGGGACAACACCGTCAAACTTTGGAATCTAGAGGGCAAGCACCTCTACACCCTCACCGGACATAGCGATTGGGTCAATAGCGTGGTCTTTAGCTATGATGGCCAGACTATCGCTTCTGCTAGTAGGGACAACACCGTCAAACTTTGGAATCTAGAGGGCAAGCACCTCTACACCCTCACCGGACATAGCGATTGGGTCAATAGCGTGGTCTTTAGCTATGATGGCCAGACTATCGCTTCTGCTAGTAGGGACAACACCGTCAAACTTTGGAATCGAGAAGGCAAAAACCTGCACACCCTCACCGGACATAGCGATTGGGTCAATAGTGTGGTCTTTAGCTATGATGGCCAGACTCTTGCTACTGCTAGTAGTGACAAGACGGTAATTTTATGGAATCTCAATTTAGAGGATTTAGTGGCACAGAGTTGTGATTGGCTCCATGATTACCTAGTCACTCATGAAGAGGAAACAGAATTAAGGAAAATTTGTGGTAAAGCGCTACGCGCTAGGCAATAGGCAATAGGCAATAGGCAATAGTTTACTAGAACAGCTTTTGCTATTTGTATCAATGTCCTAACTTTAATGCGTAGTGCTATGGAATCAAAAAGACTTGAGCAGAAACAGATTCAATGGGTCTTGACTAATCTCTTTGACATAGGACTCACTGAGATAGGAAGCATATTGGGGTTGTTTAGCAATATAGGTTTTGAAAAAAGCGGTACTAAGTGCCATCAGGTAAGGACGAGCGATAGCAGGATCTGGCCCAATCAATTCAGGTGGAACCGGTAAGACACCCTCTCCTTCCCCACCCAAGTAGGAAAAGTGAGTACCTGCTTCTGTGACCACTAGATAGTTTTCTGGGGTAGTTAGCCAGCTGAAGGGGGTAATTTGTTGTTCTACAGGTGGCGCAAAGAGGTCTCTGATACTAGAGACCATCATGACCGGAACCTGAATTTGTGACATTCCGGCTTCACCAAAGATCGGGTTGCTGAGCGGATTAACAGCAATCACCGCTTTTACCCGTTCGTCTGCCAAGTTATAGTCTTCTGGGGGTAGTTGAGTACCTCGACACTGGAGTAGCAGGGATACATCCAAAGATGAATTGTTCTGTCGAGCAGTATCACACTCACTAGTAAGCTGTTCAAAATTGAGCTTAGCTCCTCCTAGAGCAAGAACAGTATAGCCTCCGAAGGATTGACCAATTACTCCCACCTCTTCTAGATTGAGCCTGCCAAACTTACTCGGGTCAGAATTAGCTTTAGCCGAAAGTTCATCTAACAAATACTTCACATCCAAAGGACGATGGATGATCGCAGTAGGATTAAGGGGAGTGGCGAAGCCAGCAAAGATTCGATTAATCCGTTCGGAACTAGTACCAATATGCTCCGGCACCGCAACTGCAAAACCGTAAGATGCTAAATGTTGTGCTAGATAGGCAAAGGTATTGCGGTCTGAAGCCAAACCATGGGAAATAACCAGAGTTGGAATCGAGCCTGCTATTGCTCCTTGGTCTGAAGACTTAGGTAGATAAATATCAACCGGAAACGAAGCTTGACGCTCAGAATTATAAACTTCAAAGGTTTCTTTACGCCAACCTATTCCTCCAGGATTCCTGAGATCTGCTTGTGCTGAGAAATTAAACGATGTTGAGCCTTCTCCCTGTAGTTGTGCCTGATTTTGAATGGCACTAAAGACAACATTATTTCCCACAAATAGCCGTGATAGCTCATCAGTAACATCAGAAATTAGTTCCACATCCAGGTAAATAGTTTCTAAGGAAAATTTACGCAATACATTAATAATACTCAAGCCTTCTGGATCAGAAGCTGCGGAAATTAAAGCACCCCGTAGGGGATAGAAACCATTGCGATTAAAATCTGCTTTTATGACATTACCCAATCGGCGCAGTAAGGTTCTCCCCACCGGTAATCGAGTGAACAAATAAACATATCTGGGAGAAATATTAAATCGACTGTTTAGTAGAATCCGCAGTGCTGCTAATTGTGTTGGTGTAGCAAAGTTGGCATAATAGGCAAATTGCCTGGTCATTGTGCCATCTTTAGCAAAGATTTCCAAGTCTTCAATCCCAATATTAAATTGTCCAAAGGGAGAAACAAAGAAAGTAATTCGCTCTGCTCCTAAAGCAGGAATTGCACTGAATGTAGATACTAGACTCAAGCCTAGGGATAGGGAAAAGCGAGTTAACCACTGGCGCAGTGGGTTAGAATGAAAGGATTGGGTGCTCACGTTAGCTGCTGGGGAAAGACTAGGAGAGTTGGTCATAGTTGGAAAACCTGTGACAAGTTTATTAAACATGTATAAAGCTCTCAAGACCAAAGTCAAACTGAACAACCAACACAAAACCCTGATGGCTCAACAGGCTGGTTATTCTAGATGGGTCTACAACTGGGGACTAGCCATTTAGCAATAAGCTTACCATAAAAGTCATTATAATAGTTAACAACTAAAACAGATAAATCCTCCGATATTAAAAAGGTTCATAGTAATGGGTTTACAGGAAAGACTATTTCGGCGATTTCAAAAACAGGAAAAACCAGAGGAAAAACCAGAGGATACCCAATCCCTCGACCAGACCGTAGAACAAAAACCCCCTGGGCGAGTTCAGTCACTACTGAGCAAATTACCCAAACCAGGAAATCTTAAGGATACCCTAGTAAGGGTAAGGAATCCAGAAGCAAGCAACCCTGGCAAAATTAGAGGCAAAATTACAGGGATACTCAGCAAATTTAAAAAATCTACCACTGAACGAGACATCCCCCAACTGTTTCAAAACTCAGCACCAAACAATACTGACAAAGTTAGAGGCAAAATTACAGGGATACTCAGCAAATTTAAAAAATCTAGCACTAAACAAGATACCCCCCAACGGTCGGAAAAGTCAGCAGCAAGCAACCCTGGCAAAATTAGAACACTACTGGAAAAAATACAAAAAAATATCTCCCCCAATGACATCCAGAAAATTGACGAGAGCCTTGATCAGATGAACCGGGGGAGGATAAAAGAAATATTTCACAAATTGCTTCAAAATACCAAGCCAGAAGACATCCAAAAAATTGACAAGAACTTAGAACGGATGAACCGGGGACCAATTAAAGAAATTTGGCCTAAAATTCAAGCTTTAGCTAAAATGGTCCGGGACCCTAATGCCGCTTGGAAAGGAAAAGCGTTAGCGATCGCAGCCTTAGTCTATTTAATATCCCCCTTTGATGCTGTGCCAGATGTAATTCCCGTTGCTGGATTAGCTGATGATGCAGCGCTAATCATTGCCGTAGTTTCCACCCTAGCTCAGGAACTAGAAAACTATATGGAAAGACAGGCAGAAAAGATAGCGGAGATAGAAGTCCGCAAGTACAATCGGATTGTCAGAATCAGTTTACTCGGCAGCATTGCAGCAGCCATTCTCGCTATTTTGGTCAAATATATCCTTAGTCATACATCATGATTAACCTCTATTCCTGGTACCGAATTACCCTATTAATTCTGACTACCTATGGCTTAATACAGCTAATTTTTACTCTGCTAAAGTACAAGCCATACTATGAAAAAGTTCCAGGGTTTATGAAAAAATACTTTCTTGAGCGCGGCAGCCTAGTTTTAGGGAAAAAGCTCAACGAAAGTCGTCATGATTTAATCATAAATGGCTTACTGTTGCTTATATTAGTAATCTTAAATATTATTCTATGGATTTTTTAAGCGATAATAAATACGAGGATTATTAATGTTTTAGGGAGTAGGGAGTAGGGAGTAGGGAGTAGGGAGTAGGGAGTCGGGAGTAGGGAGTCGGGAGTCGGGAGTAGGAAATGGGCAAAAGGCAATTACCCATCACCTATTACCCATTACCCATTAGTAGCCGACCGATACTATGGAAAAAAACTCCCAATCACTAATCACAAATTAGCCTGTTTATAGCACTACGCACTATGGTTAGGACATTGATAAAAGTAGCAAACGCTGTTGTAGTAAACTATTGCCTCTTGCCTATTGCCTATTGCCTGGCGCGTAGCGCTATATCTATTCCCAGGAATCTAAATCTAGAGCTTTGGAACCACCTCGCTCTAACTGAATCAACAGGTTACCGAGTTGTGACCAAACTAGCCCACTAATAAACAACGTCATAGGTATGGAGATTGAGTAACACAACCAATAGGGCAAGGCAAAAATTCCTAACCCAGAGGCTAGAAACAGGCAAATCCCAATACCAATCCCCACAAATGGGAACAGTAACTGGATTCCTTTAATTTCAGCCAGGGTTTCACTGGATTTGGTCTTATACCATTCCTGTACTTTTTCTTTGAGTGTAGCTTCAAAAGCTAGCCCACAGGTAATCCCAGCAAACAAACCAAAAATTAACAAAAAATACGGTGGGTCTGGCCAAAAATTATACACAAATAACTCCTAATCTTCATGCTTTTACTAGCCTGTGAAGATTATTGCAAAAAATGATAGCAAAGGGAATAGGGAATAGGGAATAGGGAATAGGGAGCAGGGAGCAGGGAGTAGGGAGTAGGGAAGATGGTATTAAAAATTGTCACAATTCGGACACGGATTGCTAAAGCGGCGAATGCTATCCGGTGGTTTTGGTTAATATAATCTTATAGTTTCCTAAGGTGGGTTAAGCGCAGCATTGATTTGTTTTCGGGCTATAACCCACCAAATTTTATAACGTTTGGGAAGCAGCGCTAATTGAATAACAACAAGTAGTGAATAGTCAGTACTAAGTAGTTACGATAAGGAATATTGTTGTCAGCCAGTTGGTCTGACATACTATTTGCTACTCACAGCAGGAGCTTTAGGTAAAATAGCCCCAATCCCATCACTAGAAATAGTACTTAGTGCATTCAAAGCTACATTGAATAAACGTTCTGGCGGTAAATCATCTTTGACTAAGTTCCAGAGACTCTGAATTTCGGCTCCATGGAGTTGGTCATCTTCGGTTAAGGCTAACAACAGTTCACGTCGCAGAAACTGACCTTCCTCAGACAACAGATACTGCAAACCAAGTTGAGCGGTTGGTAGCAAATCAAAGTTCTGATCAGAGCGAGCGATCGCAATCATATTTTCCAGTCGTTCCCACTGGAATTTACCATCTTTGAACAACACCTCAATCAAGCGCCGCCGCATTTGTGGGGTTTCACCGGTAAGCAGACGCTGAGCTACATAGGGGTAGGAAACCTCGACAATTTTGAAATTCGGATCTAAGCTCAGTGCGAGTCCTTCCTGAGTCACCAGAGAACGGATAATTAAGGAAAACTTAGCTGGTACCCGGAAAGGATAGTCGTACATCAACTCTGAGAACTGATCGGTGATCGTCTTGAAGTTGAAATCCCCGACACTTTCACCAATTGCTTGTCCCAATACAGCTTCTAAGGCTGGGATAATCGGCTGGATATCTGTGTTGGGTGCTAAGAAACCTAATTTAACAAACGCCTGGGCTAATGATTGATAATCTTTATTAATTAGATCAACGACACAGCTGACAATGGTTTCTTTGGTATCCTGATCTAACTGATCCATCATACCAAAGTCAATATAGCCCATGCGTCCATCCGGAAGGGCAAATAAGTTACCTGGATGAGGATCAGCATGGAAAAAGCCATGCTCTAACAACTGACGCAAACCAGAGGTGACACCGGTTTTAATCAAGCTTGCGGTGTCTAGTCCTAAGGCTTCAATACGTTCTGTGTCTGTTAACTTGAAACCATCAATCCACTCTAGGGTAAGGACACGGATACTGCTGTAGCGCCAGTATATTGCTGGAACCTTCACAGTAGGGTCGTCTTGGAAATTTAGAGCAAATCGTTCGGCATTGCGACCTTCATTGAGATAATTAATTTCCTCAAAGAGCTTAGTACCAAATTCATCTACAATCAAAGTTAGGTCATGACCGAGATTGAGTGGTAACCAGGGGGCAATCCAGCTAGCTCCCCAGCGCATCAAATAAAGATCTAGGGTGAGGATAGGGCGTAAGTTAGGACGTTGTACCTTAACCGCCACCTCTTCACCGGTGTGGAGTTTAGCCCGATAGACTTGACCGAGACTAGCGGCTGCTACAGGTTTTGGGGAAATTTGGCTAAACAGTGTTTGGATGGAGCGCCCTAAGTCTTGCTCGATCTGGGACAATGCGATCGCATTGTCAAAAGGAGGTAGCTGGTCTTGTAGTTTGATCAGTTCATCTAAAAAATCTTGCCGAATCAAGTCAGGGCGGGTGGAAAGAGCTTGTCCGACTTTAATAAAGGTTGGACCGAGGTTAGTCAAAAGTTCCCGCAGCTGTGTGGCTCGTTTTAACTTATTCTGCTCAGTCCGGTTGCGCCATTGGTCTAATTTAAGACTCAAAACAAAGCTAGCGAAACCCCAGACAATCCTCAGGCAACGCCAAATCACTACCCAAGGTCTGGAACGATAGTAGCGGGCGATCGCTTGTGGATCATAGTACCTTTGGGGTTCATTAGACCGCTGTTCAGGAGATACAAGTTGATGCTGACTCACGCTGAGTATAGGCCTCTCTAAGAAATTTATAGTTTTTTATCTATCTTTTGCTTTTTATTAAATAAGTATACACTTGTACATATACAATAACTTGGTATTTAAGTCCAATAGAGGGTTTAGGGCAGGTTTTACCACCAGGACAATTGAGAGTCCCATAGAAACCTACACCAGAAACTTGCCCATTTCCTGAACTTCCGATGGTCAATTATGGTCAATTGAGTAGATTACGCTGCAAATCACTGACCAGTAAAAATCACCCCCTCATCCCCTAATTCCCTGATCTGGCCATGTTCAGAGGAACTGGTCACAAATTTCTGCCAAAGTGTGCTTGCAAGGTGTACTAGTCTTGTATAGTATATTTTTCTCGATGCATATATATAGAAATTTGTCAACTCCTATTATTATATTAACCGAGGCTCTAGCTTGAGATTTCAGCTGTTATTTCCGTGTTATCACCGACAGTCTTTAAATTAAAACTTCAGCAGAATCCTCCATGACGGGGCTAAATCAACAAAGCAACAATGGTGTCATATCGATTCCGGCGGCATCGTAGCGAACAAGCATGAGCAATCTGTTGATTTATCTACGTTGATTTATCTACACTATGCTATTTCCGCGATTGCCCGGACCAAATCGGCACTACCGAATTGGATGTCAGTTACAGACGCACGAAAATGCTTTGCCAGCAAGCAACTGCCCCTGGATTATGCAAGATTCTCCATCTTTCCCTAACCCTTCCCAAGACATTCGGTTAGGCTGCCTACAGTGGTTTTATAACTTACCACTAAGTAGTAAGCTGCTTACTGGTTTGTTTGCCTCTGAGCTAATTTCTCTGATTGGATTCTTCGGCGTCGCTGCTTCAATGATGCTAATAGGAGGGCAAATCGAACTACGAGACCAAGCTCAGTCTGAATTAGCACTCACCGAGACCAACTACAATTCTCAAATTGAGCAAACTAAGCTGGGCTTCCGTAGTCAAGCGGATAATGCTGCCATCATTGCTGCTGCGATCGCTGATCATTCTGGTCAGGGCATAAAACCAGCCCTCAAGGATGAAGTCAGACGGGTTCTGAGGAACGAAATTAAAGCCCGCAACATTGAATATGGGACTTTAGTAGGTACCAATGGGAAGATTATTGCTAATGCCAACGCTGACCGGACAGGAGAGAGGTTTAATCCTAATCAATTAGTCAGTCAAGTTTTCCAGAATCAAACGGCGATTGGGACCAGTCAAATTGTCAGCTGGGTTGAGTTAGCTAAGGAGTCACCTCAGTTACCGAATGGTTTTGTTGAACAAGACGCCCTAATTCGTTACACACTCACTCCAGTCAAGAACCCAGAGACTGGAAATATAGTAGCTGTCTTGGTGTCTGGTGATTTGGTCAATGGCAAATTGCCCATAGTTCACAACACCCTGCAGGGGGTTGACAAAGGCTATAGTGCAATCTACTATCGCCAGAGTTCGGGGGAATTTAACTTAGCCACTGCTACTTTGGATAACAGTGATGTTAAAGATTTAGAGCAAGGAGAATCGAGTTTAGATTTAGTAGACGGGTCCCTGTTGGAGAAAGCAGTTGCCCAAACATCAGAGGTAGTTTACACACGGCAAACCTTGGGTAAACAATCTTACACTATAGTCGCTAAAGTTCTAACTAATTTTGATAGTGAAGCCACAGTAGTGTTAGTCAGAGGAACTACTGAATCCTCCATCAATCAATTCCTTAGAGATAATTTAGAACTTGAGCTGAGCGTCCTTGCTATAGCCTTAATCGCAGATATCTTTTTGGCTATCTTGCTTGGACGATCAATTGCTAAACCGGTCAAACAGCTACAAAAAACTACCCAAGAGTTTGCTGCTGGCAATTTGGAAGCACGAGTCGAGGTGTGGACGAAAGATGAAGTAGGGAAACTTAGTATCAATTTCAATCGTATGGCTGATAGTCTTTTGGCTGCTTTTAAGCAAAGGGAAGGTTATGCAGCTGAGCAATCACGACTAAACACTCAATTGCAGCAAGAGATTGCAGAACGTCTCCTGACTGTGGAAACACTAAAGCTGATCGAGTTTTCTCTGGATCGGGTAGGGGATGCAGTGTTTTTATCAAAACAGGATGGCCGATTTTGTTATGTCAATGAAGCTGCTTGTCATTTTCTTGGCTACTCCCGTGAAGAACTACTGAGGTTGCACGTTTATGATATCGATACCTTAGTGTCAAAAGATAACTGGTCGCGGTTTTGGGCAAACCTTAAACAGCAAGGTTATTTTAAGCAAGATTCAGTGTATCGTACTAAAAACGGGCGAGAATTTCCTGTAGAAATTGGAGTTAATTATTTACACTTTAATTATCAAGAATATAACTGTGTTATTGCTCGCGATATTACCGAGCGTAAACAGGGGGAAAATTTACTAAAACGAACTAATTTTCTGTTAAAAGCCCAACAAGAGGCATCAATTGATGGTATATTAGTTATTGACGAAAACCAAAAAATTTTATGGCATAATCGGCGTTTTGCTCAGATGTGGAATATCCCAGAGGAGATTCTCAACTCTGGTGACGACCAAAAACTTTTGAAAAGTGTAGTATCTAAGCTAAATAAACCTAAAGAATTTATCCACAGCCTGAAATATCTGTGTGAACATCCCAGCGAAGTAAGTCGTGATGAAATTTACTTGAATGATGGTCGGATTTTTGACCGTTACTCTGGCTCTGTGGTGTCTGAAGCTAGTGATTACTATACTAGAATCTGGTATTTCCGAGATATCACTCAGAGCAAACAAGTAGAAGCCCAAGTTACTCAGCTCAATCAAGAATTGAGTAATCATGCCTTGGAACTGGAAGTAGCTAACACAGAACTGGCAGCAACCAAAGACTTTATCACGAACATAATTAATGCAGTATCTGATCCGATTTTTGTAAAAGATAGACATTATAATTGGAAATTTTTTAATGATAGTTTCTGTGAGTTTATCGGATATTCTAGAGAGCAACTATTAGGTCATTTAGATTCTGAATTTTTCGTATCAGAAGAAGCTGAGGTTTTTAGAAAAACCGATCAAATCGTCATCAATAATGGTGTCGTTAATGAAAATGAAGAATACTTTACTGATGCTAACGGTATTATTCATTTCATATCTACCAAGAAAACTCGTTTTTTTGATTCAAAAAATAATCCCTATATTGTGGGTGTTATTCGAGACTTCACCCATCGAAAACACATTGAAGACCGACTAGCAAAACTTAATGACTGCTTTCTTAATTTTGGTAGCAACCCCGACCAAAATATTAATCATCTGGTAGCCGTTTGTGGGCAATTACTCAATGCTAGTTTCGCTCTCTATAATTGCCTGGAATACAATCAACTGGTGACATTAGGAAAGTGGCAAGTCCCGCCAGATTATCCAACTATGGATAGCGCAAAAGGACGTATTTGCTACGACGTGATCCGACAAGGAACTGATGAGTCAGTGGTCAAGCAGGATCTCCCGAATACAGCTTATGCTGAAACTGATCCCAACATTACGGCTTATAATCTGTGTACTTACATCGGTATTGCGGTCAAATGGAACAAAAAGGTCATGGGTTCCCTGTGTGTTTTGTATCAGCAGCAGGTAGAACCAAGTACAGAAGACAAACAACTGCTTAACCTGATTGCCAGCGCTATTGGTGTAGAAGAACAACGAAAACAGGCTCAGCAGGAACTTCAGGATAGTAAAGAGCGATTTGCCTTAGCTGTAGAAGGAGTCAACGACGGGATTTGGGATTGCAATCTCCAAACTGGTGAAATGTATTTATCCCCTCGTTGGAAGAGTATGTTGGGGTATAACGATGATGAAATTACCAATACATTTGAATCCTGGACACAGATTATTCACCCAGACGACCTAGAGCAAACCTTACTCAGTTTTAATAATTACCTAGAGGGCAAGCTTTTTCAGTATCAAGAAGAGTTCCGTGCTTTACACAAAGATGGCACCTACCGTTGGCTGCTGACTCGTGGAGCGGCGCTGTGGGATAAAACAGGTAAACCTTATCGCATAGCAGGTTCTCACACCGATATTTCAGAGCGTAAAAAAGCAGAAGAAGCTCTCAACAGTCAGTTAACAGCTCTCGAAGCAGCTACTGATGGCATAGCATTAGTTAATCCTGCAGGTGAATACTTTTACCTCAATCAGACTCACCTGGAATTGTTTGGCTACACTCAACCGAATGAACTGGTGGGTCACCAATGGCATATAATTTATCCACCAGAAGAAATTGAGCGTATTGAGAAGTCAGTTTTTCCTCAATTGTTTAAAACAGGAAAATGGAGTGGAGAAGCCACGGCTGTGCGCAAGAATGGTAGCACATTTGCTGAGGAATTTTCTCTAACCTTACTTGAGGATGGTGGTTTAATCCGTGTCTGTCGAGATATTACACAGCGCAAACAGGCTGAAGAGCAGATGCGGCAAAATCATCAAAGACTGGCTATGGCTAATGCCCAGTTAGAACGGGCTACTCGTCTCAAAGATGAGTTTCTGGCTAGTATGAGTCATGAATTACGTACTCCCCTCAACGCTATTCTTGGTTTATCAGAAGCTTTGCAAGAGGAAGTGTATGGTTCGATTACAGATAGGCAGCGTAAGTCTCTCAGTACAATTCAGGGCAGTGGTCAACATTTGCTAGAACTAATCAATGATCTGCTTGACCTTGCCAAAATTGAATCTGGGAAGATGGAACTCCACATCTGTGCTGTTTCCCTCCAAAAACTCTGCAATTCCAGCTTGATGTTTGTTAGAAACCAAGCCCATCACAAAAATATTAAGCTGACTTCTCAGGTAACTGAGAGACTATGGGAAATTGAAGTGGATGAGCGACGTATCCGACAAGTCCTGATCAATTTGCTCAGCAATGCTGTGAAGTTTACCCCAACCGGAGGAAGCGTTATTTTAAAAGCTGAGGAAGACTTATTGAGAAACACTATTTGTTTTAGTGTCATTGATACTGGTATTGGCATTGCTCAGGAAAATATGCGTAAGTTATTCCAATCCTTCGTCCAAATTGACAGCCGTCTGTCCCGTCGCTACGCCGGTACAGGATTGGGTTTGGCTTTGGTGCAACGAACCATAGAAATTCACGGGGGTAGGGTAGATGTCGAGAGTGAAGTGGGTAAAGGTAGTTGCTTCACAGTAACTCTGCCGATTAAACAAAGCGGTGAGCCAAACGGAGAATACCAGAGTGATTTGGGAGACCTAAGCCAATTTACTCAATCCGCCATCTCCAATCCCCAAGTGCTGATCATCGAAGACTCTATTACTGCAGCTGAAGTCATTTCTCGCTATATCAGGGAAATAGGGCTACAAACCTTGACTTACCCTGAAGGAGAAGGTGCTCTCGAGCAGGTTATACAGGTCAACCCAGGGGTGATTATCCTAGATTTGCAATTGCCGAAGGTGTCTGGCTGGAAGGTTTTGGCTCAGCTCAAAGCTCATCCCCAAACCCAACACATCCCAGTGATTATTCTTTCTGTAGTGGATGAGCGATCGCAAGCGTTGGAGATGGGTGCGTCTGAATATCTGGTTAAACCGGTCTCCCGTAAACTGTTGCGCTCAACAATTAGCAAAATTTTGGGTCCTTTAGAAACACCAGAGTCACCCAACCATGCCGAAAGTGCTCTGGTGGTTATGCCTCCAACAGCTCCAGAGTCACCGTTAATTTTAATTGCAGAGGATAATGAGACTAACATTAAGACGATTTGGGATTACTTGCTCAGCAAAGGGTATCGCTTGATATTAGCCAAGAATGGCTGGGAAGCGATTAGCCAAGCTAAAGAGTATCACCCACAGCTGATTATGATGGATATTCAGATGCCAGATATGGACGGTATTGAAGCGATTAAGCGAATTCGAGACAATCAGGAAACTAGCGAAATTCCCATTATTGCCGTAACAGCACTGGCGATGCCAGGGGATAAGGAGAAATGCCTAGGGGCTGGCGCGGACGAATACATCTCTAAACCAGTGAGTCTGAAGAACTTAGTCAGTACTATTCAAAAGTATGTTCATGTAGAGGTTAAGGATTTGCAATTAGTTAGTAGTTAGTAATTAGTTATTAGTCCCAATTAGGTTGAAAGCTACTAATCCATGGTTGGTATATAAATTAATAGTATATAGCGTTTATAAATGAAATGTAAACCTGGGAGGTCTTTTTTGATTGTTAAATAAAACTCTAGATCTCTTTCTTATATTGCCTTTTGCCTATTTTAGGCAAGCCAATTCCTACCATATCTGTGTTTATAACCCATCTAAAAACGCTATATTAATTAGTAATAACCAAAATCAATCCCAGATATCTGTATTGAATATGGTGAACTATTCAAGCGCATAAAGGGTGTTATTGATGGATAGTCAAAACTCTATACTAGTAGTTGATGATGAACCCTGTGGGTTTGATGTCATTGAGGCTCTGCTATTCAAGGAAGGTTACAACTTGAGCTATGCCTCTTGTGGTCAAGAGGCATTGAACCGTCTAGAAGAAATTCAGCCGGACGTAATCTTATTGGACGTGATGATGCCAGAACTTGATGGTATAGAGGTTTGCCGTCGGATCAAGTCTCACCCAAAGTGGCACCATATCCCGATTATTATCGTAACGGCTCTCAATTCTAAGGAAGATCTTGCCCGATGCCTGGATGCAGGAGCTGATGATTTCCTAGGTAAACCTGTTAGTGGACTCGAACTGCGGTCTAGAGTGCGTTCGATGTTGCGGATTAAAAAACAACATGATGAGCTAGCTGCTACTCTACAGATGAGGGAAGATATGTCTCATATGATCGTGCATGATTTGAGACATCCTCTGGCTAACATTATCATATCTTGTGAGATTTTGCAGCAAACTGAACTCGAAAAAAAACAGCAAAGAAAGACTGAACAAATCTTGAAGTCAGCTCTCCAGCTGCGCTCAATGACGGATAACTTATTGATGATGGCGAAGTTACAATCGGGAAAACTTTCGCTTCATAGAGACTTGGTGGATTTCAATGCACTCGAACAAGAGGTAGTCTTAGATTTCCAAGCCATTGCTCACGAGAAAAACATTCAGCTAGTTAGCGAGCTACCAGAATCCAGTAAGACTCTTTTAATTGATGCTAATTTAATCCGCCGTGTCTTAGATAACTTGCTCTCAAATGCCATCAAATTTTCTCCTTCAGAAAGTAAAATTCTACTGCAAGTAGATTATCCAGTAGATCCCAAACCCCAAGCTAGAATTCGCATTGCTGATTCTGGGCCTGGGATTGAAGAAGAATTGCGAAAACGTATTTTTGATAAGTATGATGTGGGAAATTTAATGACTGGAATTTCTCAAACTGGTCTGGGATTAACGTTCTGTAAAATGGCAGTTGAAGCCCATGGTGGTAGAATATTTGTAGAAAATAATCAACCATCAGGGTCAGTGTTCACTGTAGAAATTTAATTATCCATCTTAATTAGATTTGGCTTCCAGGTTTTCCAGGCGGCTTTTGAGTTCCTGATTATCTTTTTTGAGTTTGTCAAGTTCGTCCCGTAGCTGTTTAATGGCTTTGTCAGAGCCAATGGTTTTCTGGACTTTCTGAATGGCTTCTTCTGCAATGCGACGAATTCGCCCATCAGGGGTATGCTCTAAAAGCGATCGCAAAATATCCATGGCTTTCGGGGTTTCCATTTTTCCTAGGGCCCGAACTATGGTCACTTGAGTCAAATAGAAGGTTTCGCGGGACATTTCTTCTAATTGCTCCAGGATCGACTCTATTTTATTGGGAGTCTGACCTTTAGAAATGTCTCCTAAAGATCGAATCGCTGCTAGACGAAGGGGTTGAGGTATACCAGGAGTGGTATATTCTAAAATTACGTCTAGGGCAATGGGTGAGGATTTAATTTGACTTAAGCCAGCAATGGCACCGCCACGTACTACTTCATTCCAACCACTCCGTTCTTGGAGTACTTTTTTCAGCAATTGGATTACTTCATCTTCTTTATCCTTAAGGCTTGCCGAAACCATTCCCCCAATTGATCTGGCTGCTAAGGCTTCTACGTAGTAGCTGGCATCCCCTTTTTCTAGTAATTGCTTGAGAGCATTGTAGCTTTCTGGAGTCTTCACGTCACCCAAGGCTTGGACAACGGCACGACGCACACGGGGATTTGGATCGGACAAGCCAGCAATTAAGGCGGCTTCGGCTTGATCTAGTTTTACCTTAGCTAATTGTTTGGCTACTTCTAAGCGAACACCCCAGAATGAATCACTCTTTAGGGCATCAGACAATGCTTTTACTGCGTCTAATCCTCCCTTTTTCGCCAAGGCTTTCCCTGCATAGATACGGGAGATGGGGTCTGGGTCAAATTTCAACTGGGCTTTGAGTTCGGCGATTGGGTATTCTAGGGAAACGGTTTTGAGGTAATTATTCCCGTGGTCGAAGCTAATCAAGTTAGGTTTTTTAGTCAGTGGGAAATAGAAACTTTGTTCCCGTTCATGAACCCTGACCGTAAATGTCTGTAGACAGGTTTCATTAGAGGTTTCCACAGGAGAATCGTCTTCGAGCTTGGTGTAACCAAAGGCAATCGGGATTTTGAGGTCAAATAGTTCACTATCGCTACCGGTGTTACTATCTTTTGCCTGAGTTTGGGTTACTGTAAGTTTTGCCAACTGGCTATCTCCATCCCAGGAATAGGCAACTTTGTATTCAGGATGACCGCCTCGGAAGACGTACTGGTCAAATAGGAATAACAGATTACGACCGGTAGCTTTTTCAATCGCCCTTAGCAGGTCAATGGTTTCTACGGTTTTGTGAGCATTATCTTGAACAAAGGTTTGGATTGCTTTCCAGAACAAGTCTTCCCCTAACTCTGCTCGAATCATATGATAGACACAAGCACCTTTTTCATAAAGGTGCCTATCGTAGAGTTCAATAGCTTCTCGATAGACATTGGTAACCATGGGGCGGCGGTAACGAGAACTATCTTCTGAGATATAACTGCGTGCTTCATTGAGTAGGTAGTAGGCAGCATCATCTTTACCATACTCATGTTCGGTCCAAAACACTTCTGTGTAGGATGCCATCCCTTCCTTAATCCAGGCATGGGACCAGTGTTTAATCACCACTAAGTCCCCAAACCACTGATGAGCAAGTTCGTGAACCACCAGGCTTTCAGTCCGTTGGTTATCGATAGCTGCTCGTTCATCGACCAAGCAACGGTCTGTTAACAGAGTGGTGGAGGTGTTTTCCATACCACCAAAGATGAAGTCATCTACACAGACTTGGGCGTATTTCGGATAGGGGTAGGGATAGCCAAAGGTTTCACTCAAGAACTCCATCATTCCAGGGGTTTTGCCCATGCTGCGGCGAGCATCCTCTTCTCGCCCCTTCTCCACGTAGTAGTTGACTGGTTTGCCCTGCCATTCATCCTGAATTTCCGCAAAGTCCCCTACTGCTAGAGTCATCAGGTAAGTGGGATGAACTTCCTGTTGCCGCCAGTGGTATATGGTTTCATCCCCGTCTTCTTCTGTAGCAATTAGTTCCCCGTTGGAGATAGCTATCAGGGGTTTTGGGACTCTAACCCGGATTTCGGAGGTAGCAAGTTGACCAGGATAATCGAAACAAGGGAACCAGTAGCGAGAGTCTTCATCTTCTCCTTGGGTCCAAACTTGGGTGGGTTTGTTGGGGTAGTGTTGGTTTGGATGAATGAAGTAAATACCCCGCTGGGGGTTGTCTACACTGTATGCGATCGCAATCTTAATCGCTTTTCCAACAAAAGCGGGGTTAAGTAGCTCGATTGTTAGTTGTTCCCCGTCATACTCAAAGGGTTGGGGGATTTGGTCAACCTGCACTGAAGCGATAGTCAAGTTGACCGCATCAAGTACTAGCTGTTTAATGGCATTGCGTATTGGGTTGAGAGTTATGGTGCTGGTACCGCTAACCCTTTCGAGGGGGATATCCAGAGTTAAATCCAGGAAAATATGCTCCACTTGTCCTGGGCGGTCAGGATTGTATTGGGGCTTAGCACCGGGTAATTCAAAGGATTTGTGAGTTTTGCTTTCGGTATCAAAATACGACTGGGACATTAGTGAAGTTGTAGAACTGAACAGTGTGGACAATAGAGTTAAGTGGAGCTATGGGAAGTTTCCGAAAGGAAATGGAATAGCCCTTCCTGTAGCGGTCGATTGATCTATTTTAAGTTAACTCATCACTGTCAGGTTTTAGGGAATTTTGAACAGCTACAGACCTTGAGGGAAGATTACTTGTTTGTGACTGTCTGTTAAGGGATTGCTTTTCGGCAATTAACAATTAACGATTAACAAGCTATTCAGCTGATTACCGCACTACCCATCCCTTGGAACATCAACCATGATAAGAAAAAGTTGCTAATAAAAATTGCTAGCAAAGCAGTAACCACAGCAGTGGTGGTAGATTGACCCACACCTTTAGCCCCTCCGGTGGTGGTTAACCCCCAGCTACAACCAATGACAGCAATCAACAGCCCAAACACTACAGATTTAATAGCAGCAGAGAACAAGTCCCAAATTCCTAAGAAGTTACGAGCCGAATCAAGAAACACAGACTGGGGAATACCATAAAGATTTTGAGCCAGCAGCACTCCTCCTACCATACCAGTAACAATGGCGAGAATGGTCAACACTGGCAGCATCAGACAACAAGCAATAACCCGAGGAATCACTAGGTAATCAATCGGGTCAGTCTTGAGCATATACAAAGCATCAATTTGCTCTGAAACGCGCATTGTACCAATTTCAGCCGCAAATGCCGAACCAACTCGTCCTGCTAAAACCACAGCAGTCAACACCGGAGCCAATTCCCTAGCCAAAGCTAGAGCCAAGACTCCCCCAATGGCATTGGTGGCACCAAAATTAATGAACTCTCGTGTTACCTGAATGGTAAACACCATACCGATTACAGTAGCAGTGAGCAGAGCAATTATCAGAGACTCTGGTCCAACGGTTACCATTTGCTCGATAGTATTGCGGCGGTGAATCTTCCCAGTCAGTAGATGAAGTATCACTTGCCCAGCTAAGAAAATCGCCGCCAGTAAACGCTGACTCCATAACCCGAGGCTGGAAGTTTTAGCCATTAATCAATCATTTCCCATCATTCGCTTCCACACGGAAACGCTCAACAAATGTCCGCAACTCTCCCGCCACACCGACCAGGTTTTGCAAGGCTCCAGAAACCCTTTGGGCTTCTTGGGAGGTTTCTTGAGCGGTTAACTCAACGGATTGCATCACTTGGGCAACAGCACGGGATGTTTCAGTTTGCTCGATAGTATCCGCAGTGATTGCACGTACTAAAGCATCGATCCGGTTTGCCACTTGCACAATATCTTCAAGCGATCGTTTGGCTTGTTCTGCTCGTTTAGTACCTTCAATCACCTGTTGGGTGCCTTCTTCCATAGCTGTCATCACTGAACCAGTTTCACTCTGGATTTGCAACACAATATGTTCAATATCCTTGAGTGCCTTGGCTGACTTATCAGCGAGCTGTCGTACCTCATCCGCAACAACAGCAAAGCCTCGACCAGCTTCTCCAGCTCTTGCCGCCTCAATACTAGCATTGAGTGCTAACAAATTTGTTCGGGAGGCAATGGTAGAAATCGATGTAACAATTTTAGAAATTTCCTGGGAGGATTCTGCCAAACGCTTGACTTTACGAGTCGTTTCTGCTACTGTTTCACGAATTTGCAAAATTCCGGCCACAGTGCGCTCCACAGCCTCACCACCTTTGAGAGCGGTAGCCGAGGCTGAGCGAGCAACTTCCTCAGCTTCTCGTGCACTCTCTGCCACCCGCTGAATAGCATCGGTCATCACCTGTACAGAGTTCAGGGTAACCGCCAGTTCCTCAGCTTGCCGTAAAGCATCAGAAGACAAGCTACGGGCAAAGGACTCACTATCGGTGGAACATTTAGTCACCTGACGGACTGCCTGCTTGACTTGTTGTACAATTTCCCGTAGGTTTTGAATGGTAAGGTTGAAGGAATCAGCAACTGCCCCCAAAACATCAGCAGTGACCTCTGCTTGTACCGTTAAATCCCCCCGTGCGGCCCCTTCCACATCATCAAGCAATCGAATTACTTGGCGTTGGAGGTCTTCTTTTGCCTGTTCTTGCTCTTCTGCCTTTCGTTGTGCTTCAGTCATCGTTGTCAAGATGACTCTGGCCATTTGGTTGAAACTATGGGCTAACTGACCCAATTCGTCCTGGGAATAAATCGTAGCATGGGCATTGAGATTACCCTGAGAGACTCCTTCAAACTGGGTTTTCAGGTTTTCGGTACTACGTCTAATCTGCCTAGCTGTAATATTCCCGACAGCCAAAGTCGTAGCAAAACTGGCAACACCAGCGGCTAGGGTCATCATAATACCAGTATTTCGCACATGATTTTTGAAGGATGGCTGATCTCGAACCATGTATTGTGCTCCAGCACCCACCGCTGCTACCACCACCATTGAGACCGCGCCAGTAATCAAGGCAGTCATCCAATTCTTCTGGTTGACAGGAGCGTTTTCTATGGGAGCTAGTGGACCTTGGTCAATACTAACAACCAGCTCTTTGTCAATGTCTTTAGTAGGATTATAAATAGGGATTGGCTCGGTGGCACTACTAAGGCTAAATAGCTCCTCATTCCCAGTGGCTGACGGATAATCATGATTGGCTACAGCACTAACACCACTGGTATTCATATCCATTGATCCAGTACTTCCCAGTGTTGAGCCAGTACTACTTAAGACATCAAAATCACTATTGTCATCACTCTCATTGGACAGTGGTTGCTGATCATCAACAGAGAAATCAGGGATTGAATCTAAATCATCATCAAATAGGTCAAACTCATCTAAAAAGCCCTCTTTTACCCCTTGATGTGCTTCAATGCCTGACAAGATTTCTTCTTCTGATTCCGTTACATCATCCATTGTCCAAGAATCATCATCAAAGGATTCCAAATTAATTTGGTCTGGGCTTGTAGAGTTGAACCCATTTTTTTCGTAAGCTGAGTCCAAAAGTTGCTCATCCGAGTCATAGTTTTCCGATAAATAGGGTTCAGTAGAGTCAGCCGCCTCATCATTGAGATATTCTAAGTCCTCTTGATTGTCAGCATAGGCTTGAGTATCCCCAGAAGTTGGTTGCTCAGTTTCCAAAGACTGCTCGGTGCTCGAAGAATTTTCATGGGGTTTCGGGGTAAGCTCAGAACTTGGACTCGGGTAAAAATTCCCCTCAAGCTCTGCTGAATTCATTAACAGGGTTGCGGCTTCAACAAAGGAATTCTTTGAGTGCTCCTCGAGATCGCTAAACTCGTAATCTGCCAGAGACTCTAATTCTTCTTCAGCCAGGACGTTAAACTCAACTGTGCTAGATTCACTAGTTAACTGTTCTGAACCATAAGAGAGATCTTCGTCTAAATTCACCTCAGGAGACACCATAAATGTTTGTAGACCCTCCTCTTGAGAGAGTTCAGGAAAGTGTCCTTCTGTGCCATTGTAAGAAGTCTGACTACTGACAGCGTTAACATCGAGTTCTAAATCCTCAGAGGCAATTTCCCAACTCTCTAAATCATCACTGTCTTCTTCTAGGTCACTGACCATACTAAAGGGGTCTAGATTAGAAGCCGACTGTAACTCTATGCTTGCTTCATCACTCGTGGAATCTTGAAAAGAATCGTTAAAGGGTGAGGTGGATTCTGAAGCAAAATCATCAACCCCTGTGTTTTCAAAACTTAAGCTTTCCGGGTCAAATTCACTGATATCATTAAAATCAGCGAAGTCTTGCCAATTTCCTTCTGTGGGTTCTGCACTCAACTCCTCAGTCTCATCTAGTTTTAGCTGTGATGTATTGACATCATCATCAGGTGATAACCCAGCAGCATCATGACCATTTGTGGATCGCTGGGCATACTCTAGACCGTTGTTGGCATAATTAACAAAATCCGGTTCAGAGGTCAGATTGAGTACTGATTCATACTGTTGGCGAGCCACATCGTACTGCTGTAGACCATAGCAGTAAATATGACCCCGCAGTAGCAGCGCACTGGGTTCATTAGGGAAATCCTCAATCAAACGATCAACAATTGTTGCCGCTTCTTGGTATTTTCCCTGCATATAGGCTTTTTCGGCTTCCCCATACTGCTGGGGGTAATTTATACTGGATGCCATTTACCTCCTCCCGAAGCATTAAAAATTAATATTTAATAATAATTAATCCAACTAATTTTTAATGTTCAATTTTTAATAATTAGTTTTAGGCTGCCCACCTTGCTGAATGTTCAATTTTTAATAATTAGTTTTAGGCTGCCCACCTTGCTGAACGTATAATCGCCACATGATCAAGTAGTCGCAGAACCTGATTAGACTCAATATCTAGCAACCACTCACCGCGTAAGAAAGGAGCCATACTATCGGCAACATTGGTAGGCATATGTAACTTTTCCACATCCAGCCAGTCTGTACAGACAATTTTTTGAACTGCCAACCCCAGCATAGTGTCTTGATCTTCAATAGCAATAACGGGGATTTCCATACGGTCTGTATTTAAAACCGTTTTATCCCCCAGAAACTGACCCAGATCTGAGACCCAAATTACCCGTCCACGTCGATTGAACGTCCCCAACAATAAAGAGGAAGCATTAGGAATAGGAGTAATTTGTTCAGGGGAGGGGTCAATTACCTCTTTGATACCAGTAGCGGGCAGAGCAAATTCATCACCAGATGGCAGATAAAACCGCAGGTATAGTTCGCCTTCAGGACTTTCCAATTCCTGCAATTCTGGGGCTTGTTCAAGAGCCGAGTCAGTTACAAAGTCCGGATTAGCAACCATTACCGTCAAATACCAATATATTTATCTTCTGAGTAGCTGTCTAACTGTTCCTATCAACTCCGTTGGCTGAAAAGGCTTCGCAATGTATGCATCTGCACCTTGCCTCATGCCCCAATAGCGGTCAAATTCTTCACCTTTTGAAGAACACATCACCACTGGCACATTCTGAGTTTTGGGGTCAGCCTTAAGACGCCGACAGACCTCATAGCCATTCATGCGTGGCATCACTATATCCAAGACAACTACATCTGGACAAGACTTTAAAATATGTTCTAAAGCCTCAACACCATCACTGGCAACATCCACCTTCAAACCACTACCTTTGAGGAGGTCTGAGATCATCTGCCGTTGAGCAAGGCTGTCTTCTACAACTAAAACTTTACTCATAACTCCTAGCTCGACCCTCGGGAAAGGTCGTGAAATTAAACCATAGCCCGATTTGGGTCTATAAACTGAATCATGATTACAGTATCGCTCATCTATTGGTGGTGATACCAAGAAAGACTAGATTTTTCTTGAATTTTTGGACGCTCCTAGCTTGACCAGTGGGTTTAATTAGGATAGAGTCGGTTTATTAACTGATGGGTTAGACGCCTGTATTAATAACTCAAAGGCTGACACAGCAATAGTCTCCCCTTGATCTAATTCTTTGGTCAGGGCATTACTATCTTGGCATTGTTCGTTGGTCACCTCGACCAAATGTATTTCTCCAAAAGCATCAATAACTCATGATCTCCGAAGGGCTTGGTTAAGTAGTCAGTTGCGCCTACCATCCGGGCTCTGACGCGATCGATAAAGCCATCTTTGCCTGTGAGCATGATGATGGGGGTTTGCCGAAATGCTCTGGATTGGCGTAACATGCCACAAAGCTCATAACCATCTAGGTCAGGCATTACTAGGTCACAGAGGATGAGATCCGGTTGGAGTTGAAAAACCTGACTCAGAGCCTTTAGGGGCTTCTGAATTGCTGTAACTTTATAACCTTTGGCTTCTAGGGTATATTCCACAGCTTTTCCAACTGCGAGATCATCATCAACACAGACAACAGATCGTGTAAGTTTCTTCAACTCCCATTGATCGTCAATAGCTGGCGTATCTGCTTCTTTGGGGGTCACCATTTGGATTGACCCCTGTTGTACATAGGGATAAATAGCCCGGGCTACGGTGATCAGGTCGCGATGGAGATAACGGGACAACTGGCGTAGAGAAGTTTTGCCATCTACCCAACTGCTTATGAGTCTAAAAGATTTTTCGGGCAGTGTAGCTTGTAACTGGTCATGGGCAGTAATCATTGGACACTGATGGGGAGATTGAATATGAGGGCACAATTGCTTCCACTCCTGCACCTGCTTCATAATCTCTCTGAGCAATGGTCCTATTTCTAAGGTAGTAAGTTGCGGTGCTAATGCCGGACCAATTTCAAATACAAAATAGCCATGGTGAAGGCTCAGCAAATCAAAAAGGGTTTCATGAACCATGCTTTGAATAATGCTTCGCCCTTGGTTTGGCGTGATAACATGATTTTCTAACAAAGCCCAAAGGTAACCATACTCTAGAGCATTGGTAGCCGCAATGGATAGACTTTCCAATTCCTCGAGAGCATCATTGGCTTTATAGCGGCGCAGATAATCATGCAGGCGCGACAAGCTCCCATCGCTGTCGGCAGCATAGGCAATCTGCCCATTGAAGAAGAAGACAAACCAATAAGGACGCGGACTTGGTAGTTTTGGCTGCTGGTAAAGTCTACCTGAGGTAAAACGATTGCTGCCACTATTGCTAGCCTTGCTACTAGGGTGAGGGCTATATGCCTCGACTAAGAGTTCCCCGGTTCGCTGACCTAGCTCGATCAGTTGCAGGATGCTACGGATATCAATTTCACTCAAAGTTCCCTGCATTTAAAGACAATGTGCTCCTAACAACCTGTTGATGTATCTGAGATTATGACCTGTCATTGAGTTAAAGGATGCCCATAAACTGGTACTGATCTATCTTTGCTCAAGAAATGGCTTAACTGTACAATGAAAATATCCCCAAAAATTGGGTGAGGCTAGGAGAGTTGGTAAGGAATCACTTCTGTAAGCCAACTGGTGGAAGCTTAGCATGACTGCAGACAGCTAACCAAAGCGCGAAGTAACTGATTAGCGGTAAGACTGGGATTTTGACGGTTAGTGGAAAATTAAGCTAAGATGTCCAAGGTTCTAGGTTAGGACTTTAAACACCATTGGATAACATATAAGCATATAAATTCAGTATATTTATTTGAATAGGGATTAGGCACAAGGGACGAAAGTGATGGGGTAAGATGTTATGTTAAATCTAGAAAATTCGACCCTCTGGGTGGATAAAATCTATGGTTGGGGAAACTAGACGGGTTGGGGAAACTAGACCCCCTCTGTGGGAAGATTCCTAAGACTATCCTCATCAATCTATTTCTATTCTGCTCACTTTTATCGACTGGCAGATCAAGTCGGGGAAATACCTTAAAATATCTTAAATGTCTAAATATACTGACTGCCGTCATCCTTTAAAGGACTTATAGCCAAAAGGATTAAACCTAGGTCGGTTGACCAATAATCTCCGAAAATTACCACCCTGCAACCCCAAAGGGGTTAAGCGTTCAAATGTGTTAATCAAGAATTGGGCACAATATAATTAAAAGAGGACGATCAGTGTGCTGTATCTCGCAGAGGTAAGAAAGCAGAAAACTGGGTTTATGGGTAGAGCTCAGGCCGAACTGAAACTGCTGGCTTTTCAGCGGACTGACCAGAGTTGGAATAAGGTGTCTGGGGAGGAAGTGCTTCCGACAGAACAAGCCAATAACTTTGGTGATGGTGCGTTGGTGATTGTTAACCTGAGTGGGAATCGACAAATACAGGGGACAATCGAGGCAGCGGGGGGAAGGTTAGTCAATCTATTGCAAAATTTTTCTCGCTTGCTAGAAAAGTCAAAAAACCAGGAAGAAGAAATTGAGCAGTGGAAGCAATCTTTGACCTATCAAAGTCAAGAACTCAACCGTCGCGAGATGGAAATGGAAGCACGGCTTGAGCAGATGCAAACGATGGAGGAGGATTTTTCTAGAATAGAGCAACAACGCCAAGAACTGGAAAGTACTCAGGCAGAAACTGCTAAACTCAGCCAAGAATTGGAGCGTAAAAGTAAGGAACTTGAAGGTGCTTGGGAACAACTCCGGGGACAGCAGTTACGCTTAGAAGAGCAAGTTTCAGAGGGTCAATACTCTGCTGGTTTAGATGCTCAGCAGGCTGGTGTGATTCAGCAATTACTCAATCGCTTATCAGGAGGAGCAGAATCAACACAATCTGTCTGGGAACCACTGAATCAAGCCTTGGAAGTAGTGAAGGATCAGCATTCGGTGTTGGATACTCACTGGCAACAGTTAAATGAACAGCGTCTATTAGCTCAAAAATTGGACGCAGATGTTAAGGGTCAAGGGCAGGAAGTCCAACATCAAACCCAACAGTTACAACAATTACAAGCATCCTGTGAACAGGCAAACCGGGAAAGGCAACTGCAGCAAACTAATCTAGAGATCAAGCTCGAATCAGCTAGGATGGTGAGTCTGCAACTCCAAACTCAGGAAGAATTATACCAACAACTGGCTCGAATGGCAGCAACATCAGGGGATGTCAAGCTTAGCCAAATGCTGGATATTGCAGCACTAGAAAAAATGCCCTTGGGTGAGTTACAGGATATAGTTCAGAATTTGCAGCAGGATTTGGAAAAAGTTGTACGCTTCGTCAATGACCAAGAAGAAGAACTAACACTCCAACACCAAGGGATTGAAGAACTACAAGAACAGATTAGGGTCGCTAGTGAGTACGATCGTATTAGTCTAGAAACCCAGTTAGCAGATGAGCAAGACCGTTACCAGATGCTGGATAGAACCTTGGTGGGTCAACGCCGGACTCTATGGGAACGAGAAGAAATTCTAAATCAGCATCTACGAGTGTTGCGACTGCGGCAAGGAATTGTGGATAGTAATGGTCAACAAAACCAGAAAATTGACTTAGGACCAATTTTGATCGAACTAGAAGCACAGTGCAAACAACAGTCAGATCAAGTGCAACAACTAGAACGAGAAATTGAACAGATGCGCCTTAGGGTTAGCCAAGCTGAAGAATTGATGAATCAACAAACCGAAGAAAAGGATGCTAAGCTGGCTCAGGTAAAAAATTTGGAGGAAAGTTGGCTCTCCAATCAGGTTAAGGTAGCTCAACTTTGGGGCAAAGTTCATCTCTATGAAGAAACCCTACAGCCATTGCAAGATGGTCTCAATAAAATTCGACAGAACCTCGAAGCGATCGCAAATGCTCTCAATCACATCCAGAAAACAGGTGATTCTCAACAACAAGCGATCGCTCAAATATCCCAAATCATCAGTAGCTTAAGCCAATCTCCAGAGTTGGCAGCTTCTTAGGTTTAAGGTTTAATGTTTCATACTTGATACTTCAGTATAATCCATTCCTCTTCTACCAAGGCTGTTACTCCACCAGGAAAGGATGACGTTCGAGAACGGTTGGGAGCAGCAATTAAACCAGTCACCGCTTCGATTTGTTCAAAGTTGAGACCTTTGATTTGGTTTTCCTGAAGGAACTTCCGAATCACACGACGTTGCAGAGCTAGGGGAGCTTGCTGTAATACCAGACGATTCAATCGTGGAGGGCTATTGCTACCAGGATCTTCCTCGACCGTAGGTGCTGCCATGGCTTGCTTTTGGATTTGCTCAGCAGTGTTTTCGAGATATTCCACGTCTGCTCGCAAGATTTCAGCAATTTGGGACAAGGCTGTCTCAACTTGTGGGTTGAAATGGGTTTTTATATAGGGTATAAGCTCTTGGCGGATGCGGTTACGGGCATAGTTAAGGTCTTGATTGTAAGCATCTACCCAAATGGACAGTTGCTGCTGCTCGCAAAACTGGAGAGTTTCGCTACGGGATGTGTCAAGTAGGGGACGCACCAGACTTACTCCAGGAGCGAGATGTCGTTCCCAGGTCAGAGCTTGCAAGCCATCAGTCCCTGAACCTCTGATCAGGTTATAGAGGACTGTTTCAGCGCGATCACTTTTTGTGTGACCTGTGACAACAGTGGGATAACCTTGAGTTTGGGCAATGTCAATCAGCGCTTGATAACGCCACTGCCGCGCTGCTGATTCGCTCTTTTTCACTTCAGGGGCGCTTCGTAGATGAAATGGAAGCCCCCAACTCTGAGCAATTTGCTGTACATGAAGGGAAATTCCCTCATCATAGGGCCAACGGTGGTCACAGTGGGCGATTCCTAGCTGCCATTTCCACTTGGGCTGTAAATCTAGCAGTAGTTTGCTTAGGCAAAGGGAATCTTGCCCACCGGATACGGCTACTAAAACCTGCTGATTCTTTGGTAGTAGCTTCTTTTGCCGCAGGGTTCTATGTAGCCGTGCATGAAGAGGTGTCCAACTCGGTATCTCAGACATTAGAGTTGCTATGAATAGTTATCCAAAACTTTGACATTTTGAATTTTGTAGGTCATGGATACCCTAGAATCCTATAAATTCTAAACGCTCAAGGTTCTTAAAAGCCTTGAAATCGGCCTGTTCACTACGATGCTCCCATGTCAACATTTACCACAACATTTACCAATAGACTATTATTTACCCTTATTTAAGTTCATTCATTTCCTGCCAGACATCATCCATTAGGGAATTATCATCACCGTTTTCTGATTCCTCATCAAAGGAAATATCGTCCAGTTTAAACATGTCTTCATCACTATCATCAGACATATCACCCAGATCAAAATCATTACTACTGTCTGTTGATACTGCTGACAAATCCAGCAAATCTTCTTCCTCTGCTGTCGGTGATTCTACGAACTCTATATCTTCCTCACTATTGGAAAAGTCTCCTAAATCAAACTCATCTTCAGTACTGGTTGGGGTTTGTTCAAAACCAATATCTTCCTCAGTATCGGAAAAGTCTCCTAAATCAAACTCATCTTCAGTATTGGTTGTGGTTTGTTCAAAACCAATATCTTCCTCACTTTCCGACTCAGTATCGGAAAAGTCTCCTAAATCAAACTCATCTTCAGTACTGGTTGGGGTTTGTTCAAAACCAATATCTTCCTCACTTTCCGAATCACTATCGGAAAAGTCTCCTAAATCAAACTCATCTTCACTACTAGTTGGGGTTTCTTCGATAGAAATATCTTCCTCGCTATCGGAAAAGTCTCCTAAATCAAACTCATCTTCACTACTAGTTGGGGTTTGTTCGATAGCAATGTCTTCATCTGCATCAAGTGTTGGTTGAAGTGTCATCTCATCAGAGATAGCAGTTGAGGCATCTTCCTCCAGTTCTTCAGCTAGTGATATTTCAGGATCACTTACAGCAACTGCGGCTGCTCCAACTCCAAGCTCCAATCCAGAATCATTACTAGTTTCTGGCTCTGTGAAGTCTAGCTTTTCTGCTACCTGGGTTGATGTGCTTTGTAATGTTTCACCACCAATAGCTGATATACTATCAACTTTATTCTCAGCCTCGACAAGGCAAAATTCTAGATTAAGTCTTACCTTGCCTTGCTGCCAGTTATTTGCAGAAAATTGCAACACTTCACAGGGAATACCCGATTCGCTAAACCAACTTTCCTGTTCTGCACTCCATTCATCCCCTAAAACTTCTACCAATTTCTTTTTGATAGCAACTAAGAATTCACCGACCCTAAAGGTACGGTTTCCAATAAAGATTTGAGCAGATTCATCTACTGATAGTACTTCACCAACCGCGAGTGGCTTGAACTGATTATCCACAACTATTTTCCCCGATCAAACTTTTCGATAAGCTTCCATGCCTAGAGGGCAGGAGTTTCATTATCTTGATGCAAAGCGCGAGTGGGGGTTTCCAAGGGGCTTACAGCGATGCAGCGCGGTCTTGGGGGTTTCCCCCATGAGCGACTGCATCAAGACAGGTGCGGAAGCAAGTTCCGCACACAGCCCCTCCCCAAGACCGTAATGGTGCGTTTGACCCGTAATTAAATTCGCCACAGGTCGCACCTCTGCATCGCTTCCCAACCATAGACCCAACTATTCCCTTGAGTCAAAGGTAGTTTTCCTAGGGTTAATTCTCCGATGCCTCTAGGCATTAAAGCAGGTTTTCAGTAGAAGCAATTTAGGGCATGCACTCAATCACGGAAATATAGAGTTCTTAGAAGAACCAGCCGTAGGAATGTAAGCCTTTACCCAATAGATTGACTCCTAGATAGCAAACCCAGACAACTAGAAGTCCTGTCCCTGCCAAAATTGCTGGTCGGCGTCCTTGCCAGCCACGGGTAATGCGGGCATGGAGATAGGCAGCAAACACTAGCCAGGTAATTAATGCCCAGGTTTCTTTTGGGTCCCAACTCCAGTATGAACCCCAAGCCTCATTTGCCCAAACGGCACCGGCAATAATCCCAATGGTGAGCAGAGGAAACCCCAGCCCAATAATACGATAGCTGATATTATCGAGAGTGTCGGCAATATTAAGCCTCTGGGGTGAGAGGGTGGGTGCTGTGGATACTGATGCTACGGGTGAGTCGGGGGTAGTTACTAAATCCAGCACTGCTGTAGTAC
This sequence comes from Moorena sp., assembly GCF_982860115.1. Classification (NCBI taxonomy): domain Bacteria; kingdom Bacillati; phylum Cyanobacteriota; class Cyanophyceae; order Coleofasciculales; family Coleofasciculaceae; genus Moorena; species Moorena sp. The sequence goes on along the minus strand of NZ_CEYLVT010000004.1, from coordinate 47,820 downwards.
TAGCTGCATTACTCTGTCCCAGTTCAGCTAAAGGAGATGAGGTATCAGAGGTAACTAGAGGCTGAGAAATTGGTTCATTACCGTTGCGCTGTATTTTAAAATTGGAATTTCCTGGTAAGTTAGTCTTGCTGCGATAGCCACCAGTGCCGACAGAACTTCCTCGCAGTTCCACGTTCTGACCACGGGTAATTACTAAAAATGCGATCGCTACCACGGAACCGACCATCAGGGTGGCGTAACTGAGCATCATGATGCTAACATGCATCATTAACCAATTGGATTTCAGAGCAGGTACCAATGGAGCACTTTCCTGCATATCTGGTGGTAGGGATAGAGCCGCAAACGCGGTAATTCCCATGGCAACTGGTGCAGTAGCCACCCCTACCAATCGGCTGCGACTCATGTTTTCAGCAATTAGGTGAACTGTGGTAATTCCCCAGGTCAGGAAAAACAGGGATTCATAAAGATTACTGATCGGGAAGTAGCCCGCCTCTAGCCATCTTGCTCCGAGTAGGGTAGCAGTGCAAAGGTTGGCGGTTGCCATCCCTGATGTTCCTAAGGGTGACAAATAAGGAATTTTAGGAAAAGCGGCTCCTACCCAGTAAATTAACATCGTCACAAACAGGACGAAAAAGGCAATATTATCTAATTTGTTCTGGAGTGTAACCAGATCCATAAAGCGTTCTCTCTTAAGTCTTGTATAAAGCTTATATTATTGCAGCATTACTACTATCCTATCCGTTCGATGTGCCCCTTTTGATAGAGTGCTAGTGGGTTAGTGTGTGAGTTCGTCCTTAGGGGAAAAATAGTTTAAGTTCAAAAATCGAAATAAATGTAAGGCAGACCACTCTGAGGAGCAAACAACCAAACTACGTAGAGACCTACTGGCACCAACAACAACTTCACCGGCCAGTTGAGTTGTAATTTCAGACCCCTTCGGATACTGTAAACCCCAGCCATTGAGGCTGCTAAGCTAACTAACAGGATAAGCACCCAGAAGCGTTCCATACCAATAGCGGTTAAGTAGACTTTTTGACCAAATTGGATGTCAGCTGGGTGACCCCAGAGATTCTGGATGACTAAACTGGCTTCTTTGAGATTGGGGATGCGGAAAAAAATCCAGGCAGTAAACACCATAAATTGGGTCAAAAACCAGCTTACCAAGACCCCTGGCCAACTTTGCCACCAACGTTTTATCCCATTTCTATTTTCACAGAAAGCTTCGGTCAAGCGATGAAGGACTAACGCTAGACCATGCAAGCCACCCCAAGCTACAAATCCCCAAGCTGCTCCATGCCAGATACCAATAATGACCATTACAATGAATAGATTAACGCAGGTACGAGCAACCCCTTTACGGGAACCGCCCAAGGGAAAGTAGAGATAGTTACGGATCCAATCCCCTAGAGTGATGTGCCAGCGACGCCAGAAATCGGCAATGCTGATACTGAAATAGGGAAAATCAAAGTTTTCTGGAAGATTAATGCCCAGTAACACTGCACTACCACGGGCAATGTCTACATAGCCGCTGAAATCGAAATAGAGTTGTAAACCGTAGGCAAAGATAGCTAACCATAAATCTCCACTACCAGCCCGTTCTATATTGCCAAAACACAAATCAACAAAAATCCCAATGTGGTCCGCTAACAGTGCCTTTTTAATCCCACCAGATGTAATCAACCAAAGTCCTTCTGTTGCTTGGTCAAGATTTGGAAATTGTAGGGTTTTAAGTTCAATGGCAAACGGATGATAACGAGTAATTGGGCCAGAAATAAGTTTAGGAAAAAACAACTTATAAGCAGCAAACTGGAGTAGATTACGAGTGGCAGGAGCCCCACGATAGACATCAATGAGATAAGCAATACCCTCAAAGATAAAAAACGATATTCCTAGAGGCACAATTAAGTTATCCCTAATCCAATTAGCCCCATCTTGGGCAATGGTAAAGTTAGGAATTACTGCTAAGTTGGACAAGAGGAAAGGAAGATACTTGAAGCCTAGCAAAAATATAATATTTAGGAAAATACCTAGGCACAGTAGTCTTGACCGTCGGTTATTCCAAAAACTATCAGCCAATAGCCATTCTTCATTGGAGAGATGATAATTAGTAGCATGGGAACCAGCAACTGTATTCGTCCCAAGTGCTTGTCCAAAGTAAAAATTAATTAGGGTAATCAATACCAACAGGGGAATGTATTGGATTTGTAATGAAGCATAAAAGATTAGACTGCTAATTACTAAAACCAAAAGTTTTAGTTTGGGAGAACCTGTGGCAGCTGTAGAACGTTGCACCAACCAGTAGATTCCCAAAACTGCTAGCAAGAAACAGCTGTAGGTAATCGAAATAAATGACATAAAGATAAAAGATGAAGGATGTTCCTCTGATACCGTTACCGTAGGGTAGGCTGAAGGGTTAATATCGTTTTCGTTTGAATACTTATAGCGGTTTGCGTAATGGTTGCGTATAATTACAAATCTTGACGATTGACGACTGACTACTTGTGGTTAGGGCATCGAACCCTCATAACTTGTCTGGGGGAGTCCATGTATCCCGCCACTAAAGCTTTGCCTATAGTGGGGGACTTATAGCTCCCCCAGACCCCCTCACTAGTTAATAAAGTTGGCAAACCGCTATATACTTATTGGGTTTTCGTCAATTTAAAACTGATTAATCATTAATTATTAATCACTAATCACTAATCACTAATCACTAATGACCAAGGCATCATTGGATCTTTAGCCAACTGGTTAGAAACTTGGTAAGCACCATAGCGGTTGAGATGGCTGGGGTCGGAAAAGTAGTCATGTTTAGTTAGCAACATTTTATTGAAATCTCGGAAAATCAATCCCCCTTCTAAATCAAAATTGTACATGTATAGCTGAAATTGTTTCTCATATTTTGTCCGAACTGGATCTAAATATTCTTTAGTCAAGGGTAGGTTGACCATAACGATACTAAGGTCATGCTTTTGGGCAAATACCATCAAATTTCTTAGGGCTTTGTCTTGCTGACCTCCTAGCTGAAAATACCGGTAATCACCATCATAAATACCGGGAACTTTAGGATGTTTTTGGTAGTAGGTAGCGGTGTTAAAACGAGTTGACAGGGGCAGGAAGCCATCAAAGTCAATTTTCCAGGTTGGGGATAATGTATTTTGAGGCTTTTTGGCAGTCTCGGTTGTGTCTGGTTGCAGGAACTTTTCTAGGTCAACCAACTTTTCCTGTAACAAAGATTTGAGCTGGCTTCGGTGAGGATAAGTTAACGAAATTTTGGCTATTGATTGATTTAGCCAGCCACTAATGAACTGATAACTATCATTCAAAACCTCTAGAGGTTGGTCTGTGGCATCTGTCGGTAATGGCGGTTCTTTAGTGCGGTTCGGAAAAACTCCTGCCATTAGAGCTTGGTAGCCTGGTGATGCGATAATCGAGTTGTAGGTAGCATCAACTCGACCATTGTTAAAGGCTCTGACCCCATCAGCCCAAATTATCAATTTAGGCAGTTGCTCCGGAGTTAAGACGCGCCGAACCATGAAGTCTACTACCTGAGCTGTGGCACCATTAACCCCAAAGTTAAAGACGTCAATGTCAGGATAGCCCTGTTCTTCTAAGGCATCTTGGAGGGCAATGGGATCGATTCCCCGCATGGCCCTGGAACTCCCCATAATCAGTACATCAGGGATACCACTCTGAAGCAGGCGTTGTTGGTACAGAGCTAGCTTTTCATCTAACATCTGGTTATTGAATGAAGGATTGGGCGATCGCGCTGCGGCCAGCATGGCTGCCATGGTGGCATTGCCGTTTTCATTCATAATCACCATGGTATCTCCAGGAGCAGTAAACCCAGAGGTGTTGAAGTTTTCAGTCCCGAGACCCGCCCCTTTTTGCAAAGATAGTTGGGGCAAAGCAATGGGTTTGGGTGATGAGTTAGTGACTGCCTTTACTTCTGCTGATGGTGAGGCTTGAGACTGTAGGAGCTCACTAAAACGCCAATCTGTGATCAGTGTTAGTAGTAATCCTGCTACGCCCCATACCATGGCTACTGCTACGCCTTGGATAGATAATTTCCCCTTTGCCTGTCTCTTGTCTGAGAAGGCTGCCATGTCTTGGTTTTCTACAGTGGGTACAAATAGCTGAGAGTAGCATAGTAAACGCTGGAGTATGTAAGCTACACCATCAACTGCTCCTTTTAAACCCTGGTTGAGATCGTCGTGGGTTAAATCACGACGCAGTACTGGTTCCCCAGTGGGAGTTACCAAATCACTCAGGTAGGCATCTGAGGCAGCAAACTCTGGGGTAGCTTCTGGGACTAGACGCTGTCGATGAACAAAATCAACTCCATAGTTCCAGGAGGGGGAGGTAGCACCAGCCCGACGTCCATAGAGCCGCAACCCAGTAATTTCCGACATAGCCAGCTGCTCTAGGAAGCGGGTAATTTTTCGAGTGACCTGAGATTTTCGAGGACAGACCGTTGCCTCGCTCATGATGTGCAACAAGTCTTGTTTACGGCGAATTTTAACCCTTACTCCACCTGTTACCAATCGTTGGTCAATGTCGGGATTAAGTAAGCGCTCCAACAAAAAGGTCAAGGCATGGTGATGGCATGTTTGGGCTAAGGAATAGGTGGATTCTCCTAAACTCTGGTGGTCTGCTGCTGGTAAGTTTAGCCAGTGAATCCAGGCTGGGGATTCGGTTTCTGGCAGTAAGGAATTGTTGGCAGGTTGACCCTTGTTTCCAAAGGGGGGTTGGAGAGAGTCAGCTTCCTGAGACAGTAATGTTTGACTAGGAAACTGACTTGACTCTACACCATAAATAGTTGCACCATGGATTCCTTGAGGAGCGATTAAATCCAGTACTGAGGCAATGGCACTGACTACAGTTTCTTTTTCTGGGGCAATAGTTTTCCGGCGGTGAATGAAGCTACAAAATACATGTAGGGTGCTTTCTTTAAGAATGGCTCGAACGGTTATTCCCACCGCTGCCAACCCCTGATTTAATAACCGCTGGATTGCTTCCACATCTCCCCAACGAGCCCATTCCTTCAGGACTTGTTCTGGAGGGGTCAAATCCACTCGCTGCTTCCAATCAGGAGTGGCTTCACCACTTACCTGAAAGCAAATGACGGCATCTCGAAACCCTTGGAGTTGCAAGGAATGTAACCGGTCGATGATGGGCTCAGATAGTAAGGACGGATCTGGGCTGTAGTTAGAATTACAAATTATCCAGAGCCGTCGGTTAGGGGGTGAAGGGTGAAGGTTAGAAGTTGCCCCGGAAAATCTTCTAGCTTTGGAATCTTGATTTTGGATCCGGACTTTAACACTGACACCTAGGTAACTGAGGGATTCACTGAGATAACGAGCGATCGCATCTGGAGAACCAGAACGGGCAAGACTTTCGTTTGAGACAGTTAGGTCCGCATCAGTGGTTATGGCATCGAAAGACGTCTGGGAAGATTGGTTAGAAGCATGAGTGGTATCATCGGTCGGTAGTTTGATAGCAATTTGCTTAATCCAGTCTGGACGCTTCTGGCCCACTCGACGTCCATAAACAATTATTTGATAGATCGGGTTTGCTAGGTCTAGGGGAAACTGAACTTCTCCCTGTTGCAGTTTCAGGGCTTTGATAAGGCGGTTGACCACCTTATTTGCTTCTACTCCCTGAGGGTGTTCACACAGAATGTGCAAATTATTCCCTCGCAAACGGATTCGTATGGATAACCCGGGTTGCCTAATGGCACAATAAGCCCACTTGGCAAGGGAGGACGGAGGAGCTTTTGGGAGACGCTGATCGACATCCAACATCACAAATTGATTAACTGGACTGGTAACGGACGAATGATTTCTTCATATCTTAGATGCTCGCCTCGATTTAAGCACAATTTTCTCAAGACTACTGATTTGTTGGGCAAATAAAATTAATGTAGCTGACAATATAGGTTGGAATCCTCACTGACAGGACTACATAGCAATTGGTTCTCAAGTCAATACTACTCCGGTAGCAGCCCATTGCTGTGTAACTGCTCAAGGGAACTGATGTTAAATTTTCGGCTTTGTTTAGTTCATTTGTACTAAAAATAACCCAGATGTCTTCTTCTAAACCCGAAATACCAGAAATCAGGTCTGCTGACTTCTTTAATTTAGAAATGCCCACAAAATTCTTTGTAAGTCTAGGGACTGCTCCAATGCTCTTAGGTATACTCTCAATACAAGCTATGGGTTCATGGTTAGAAACCACAGGTATTAGTAGTGAAGAAGTGTTTCGAGGGCAGAGATTGCCTGTTCTCCCGTTCCCAGATTTGGAAAAGGATGATCAAGATGATCAATAGTTGAAATTTAATTCAAATTTGCTCCTAGTCGTGGATACTGCCATCGGGCAAAACTGCCCCCCTTAGGTTTGCCCCTGTCAGTTTCACCAAGAGCTTACCATTAGAACCCACTTTAGCTCCACTCATGTCAGCTCCACTCAAATCAGCTCCACTCAAATCAGCTCCAATTAGATTAGCCTCTCGTAAGTTAGCCTTACTGAGGTTAGCTTGAAATAAATTGGCTCTAAATAGATTAGCACCTTCGAGGTTAGCCTCGGCAAGATTGACCCGATGGAGAAAGCAGTCTTTTAGGTTAGCCTGACTTAAGTTAGCGGATTGCAGATTCCGATTTGAGAAGTCTCTTTCTTTGAGGTCTGCTCCTCTAAAATCAGCACCACTCAAGTCAGGAGGAGGTGTGGGAGTCCGAGTTTGGGCGGGAGTGGATGGCTGGGTTCTAGAGTCAGCAGGGGTCTTAGGAGTCCGAGGTTGGGCGGGAGTGTATGGTTGGGCTCTTGATTCAGCAGGGGTCTTAGGAGTCCGAGGTTGGGCGGGAGTGTATGGTTGGGCTCTTGATTCAGCAGGGGTCTTGGGGGTCCGAGGTTGGGCGGGAGTGTATGGTTGGGCTCTTGATTCAGCAGGGGTCTTGGGGGTCCGAGGTTGGGCGGGAGTGTATGGTTGGGCTCTAGCGTTAGTAGGGGTCTTGGGAGTCCGAGGTTGAGCGGTCGTCGATGCTTGGGCTCTAGATCGTTCTGGTTGTTTGTATTTGTAATAGTTTGGTGGGTTTGGCTGGGCTGATGGTGGTGGTTTTGGTCTTGGATTTGAATTACGATAATTCCGATACTGTGTTCTGCCCCTAGCTTGTTTTTGTGAAGCAGTGGGTGATTTATGATGCGATCGCAATTTTTCTCGTGCCTGATTGAGTAACTTAAGTTTTTCTTCAGCTTTTTGCTTGAGGCGAGGATTATCCTCAGGAACACGATCGGGATGCCAAATAAATGCTAAATCCTTGTAAGCCTGGTTCACTTCTTCCGGTGATGCTCCAGGCTCCAGTTCAAGAACTCTATAGCATTGCTCTAGCTCATTTTGCTTCACCACCATATTATGTGTAACCTAGCGACTTTTGCTTTCTCGACTCTAGACTATCAACTATAGGCTTGCTTGTGTTTTTCGTGGGTAGCCTACAGACTACCGGTTACAGCCGAGACTTTATCAATATTAAGCCTAATGATATCTTCTTTATTTATCACCTATCAGTTATCAGTTATCAGTTATCAGTTATCAGTTACCAGCTAATGCGCTACTTGAGGTGCTATCAACTATCAACCAAAGACCACGCTACTTGAGGTGCTATCAAGTATGAGCTAAAGGCCAAAGGCTGACGGCTGATAACTGACCGCTGAGCGCTAACTACGGTTCAATGCCTTACTGCAGGATTGTAGCTACTTCTTTGGCAAAATAGGTCAAAATTAAGTCAGCACCAGCCCGCTTCATGCTAGTCAGGGTTTCCATCATGACTTTTTTCTCATCAATCCAACCATTCTGACCGGCTGCTTTAATCATGGCGTACTCACCACTAACGTTGTACGCAGCAACGGGTAAATTAGTATGCTGTCTAACCCGGTGGATAACATCCATATAGGCTAAGGCTGGCTTAACCATCACCATGTCTGCCCCTTCTGAGATATCTAAGTCAATTTCTTTGAGGGCTTCAAGGGCGTTAGCGGGATCCATTTGGTAAGTCTTCTTGTCACCAAATTTAGGAGCTGAATCTAGGGCATCCCGGAATGGACCATAATAAGCGGAGGCGTATTTAGCGGAATAGGCCAGAATTCCGACATCAGTGTAGCCTTCACCATCTAGAGCTTTACGAATTGCACCAATGCGTCCATCCATCATGTCGGAAGGCGCAACCATATCTGCCCCTGCTGCAGCTTGAGATAGGGCCATTTTTATCAATACTTCGACGGTGGCGTCATTTAGGATAGTGCCATCTTCGGTGACAATGCCATCATGACCATCACTGGAAAAGGGATCAAGGGCAACATCGGTAATTACCATCAGCTCTGGAACTTCTTGCTTAATTGCTCTGATGGTGCGTTGGATTAATCCATCAGGGTTGTAGCTTTCAGTACCGGTAGCATCTTTCAAGTCCTGGGGAATGAGGGGGAAAAGTGCGATCGCATTAATCCCCAGCTCAAATGCCTCGGTTACTTCTTTGAGCAATAAGTCCAGAGAATAGCGGTAACACCCTGGCATGGACTTAACTTCTGGTTTTAGACCCTGACCTTCCATCACAAATACTGGATAAATCAGGTCATTAACCGTCAGTTGAGTCTCTTGGACCATCCGACGAAAGGCTGCTGTACGGCGCAGACGTCGAGGCCGATGGGTTAATTGGAGTTGGTCGGAAGCTATTGACTTGTCAATCAAGTTGGGTAAGGACATAGTGAATCCGGTAGTAGATGTGAACTTGAGTTAAGTCTGTTAAATTCGTGAAGTTCATTATCAAGCATTTTGGTTTCAAAAATTATTCTGCGCAATAAAACTTTGATTTTACCCGTTGACTTGACGGGTGACGCTAGGTTATCAGCGATTAAGGTAGTTGTTACTTAAGGGGAGTAAGGGATAATGGTGTTATCGGTCTGGGGGGAGATCAGCTGCACGGATTTGGGTTTTGGCAGTTCGAGGCAATCGCTGAGATCGTTAATTTTCTGAAACGAACTGGGATGATAACACCGAGGACACAAACAATTTTCATCAATTCTTCGCGGCTGGATACCCCACTCCTGCGACGGATGGGGAGGAAAGCCGCGCCTCCAATTTGTGGTTTACAATTAAGCCCGTTGAACGTTTTAGAAGTCGGACTTTCCGGGCTGTGAACTGTCCGATTCGTTTCCAATTGGCATCACTAACAGAAACTTGTCTAGCTGTTTCACCGCTTACCCAACCTCGGTAGGTTTTTCCGGCTTTAACTGCCTCAACATAGTCTCCTTTGCGAAAACCATGAGTAGTGGTTGTCCCACCGTATTTACGTCGTTTTCCACCTTTGGAAAATTGCAATAGATGTAATTGACGGCGACTTGTAGGGGCACGTCTAATTACGGAAAACACGGCATTAGTCAAATCGCAGTTTTCTGGGATACTCAATTTCCCGTTACGGTAATAGTAATTTTTGCGTCGGAAAAAATGAGTAGCAGCCAGAGCTATTCCATCTACTGCGTGAGTATTGACTGTTTGTCGGCTTTTGTCAGTTTTGTCCTTGATCAGCCCTAGTGCTTCTCTTTTTAAAGCAGTTTCCCAGCCTTCTCTGTGAGTCACTGGAGCTATTTTTTCTAATTGAGATATTGCCCAATATTGGCCTACCATCACAGGAGAGAACCCTTGATTGCCATTAGCTTTAACTACTTCGTAGACAATGGCATTTACTGGATACAAAAGACAAAGTTCTCTTGCCACTCGGTTTTCTAATTGACGGTTTGCCCGAATTGAAGGGGGCACTTTTTTGCCTATCCTGTTCGAGAATCTCTTTTGCCTATGAGACCTTTGCGAAAAAATTATCTTGCGGTTTATTCGACGGCTTCTACGAGTTCTTTCGGCGAAGCCGACGCTACGCGAACGCATCATTCGCCGAGTGTCCATGCGTTCTCGCACTTTTTTGTACGGGAGAATCAAATGCCCTGTCCAAAGAGTGACCTTATTTGATTGAACAGCAATGCCAGAAAAAAGTTTTCCAGGGTCAATGCCAACAGCAATGTCCTGGGTTTTTTCTCCAGACGGTTGGTTAACTAACTGAACAGCAAAAACATTTAGATCATTTGGGTAAATGACAGCTAAACCTTGATTGAGCCAACGACGAGCGCGAGAAGCTTTTGTAGGCATTAATGGCTTGCCATCAGGTGAAATAACTGGGACTCGTAACATGGTGATAAACCTCACGAGAAAAGTATTTGAGTCAATGACTCGTCCCCTCGACCACCGAATCCAAGATGTCCTGTCTTTAACAGCAACTGACAACACAGTTTTAAAGAGGTTCAGACTGGGGAAGAATCTGGACGTTTGTTCCAGAATTCGGCTCAATGGTCTAGTCAATCACGGCAGTTGCTTGTCTACCAAGCCCCAACCTCAACGAAGTAGGTTGGGGTTATTTGACATAACCAGATGTAATGAAAACCTTTGCCAGAAAGAGTTAGAAAGCGATCGCTTTCAATTAACTCTTTATACTGTAATTTAATCCTTTGTTTTTCTGTTTCTTAGAGTTTGATTTCAAGAACTAACAAACTTTATAGGCCCAGACTTGTAAATAAATATCTGGTTCGGCTTCAGGTAGGTTTAGAAATGGCTCTCCTTTTTCAACTAACGTCCACTTACCAGCAGCTTCTAGGGCTGGTTGCTTATCTTTAAAATCACTATTCTGGTAATAATCGGGACGAATAGTAAAAATAATATATCCCCCTGGCTTGGTTATACGAATTAGTTCATCAAAACCACTGCTGGGAGCATGGCCTAAGGTGAAAGTTCCGACGCTAATAATCCCATCAAAGGTGTCCGTTCCAAACGCTAAAGATTCGCCCAATATTCCTTGGTTAAGTGCGGTGTAAACGTTCTTTTTTCTCGCTTCTTCCAGCATCCCTGCTGAAATATCCATTGCCTCTAGATTGCCATATCCGCGCTGATGCAAAAGTTGCCCGACTAGCCCAGTTCCCGCCCCAGCATCTAAAATTTTGGCTTCTTTAGAGACATACTTGACCAAAACCTCGATAGCTGGTTCTGGTCCGGTATAGTTCTCGGGCAGCAAATCTTGCTCATACTCCTTAGCCCATACATCATACCTTTCGGCTAATTCTTGATTGTTTTGAGAACTGTAGACCAAATGTACGTTATCTGTTTTTTTACTCATTTGTTTGGCATTCCTTAGGGTGATCATGCATTATTTTGATCAGGCTACTAGTTATGTTAACTAGCTTTTTCATATTTATGAGGTACAAATAATTCTAGGAGGGGGGTTAGGCCAACATCTTGCCCAGATTGAGATATGACACTAAAACCCGCTCTCCAAGATAGACCTCACTCAAACGATAATTGCTATGATTGCTTAACTTTTCTAATCTGATCCAAATCACGTTGCAGTTGCTGAGCTACAACTAGAACTTGGGGTTCCATCATCATCATGAAATGGTTACCTGGAACAACATGCAATTTAACGGGTTGGGTAGAAAGCTGACTCCAGCCCCAAGTTGGATCTTCTAGAGTCATTGCTTCATTAGGTAAATAATCCCCTAAAGCACCAACTTCACTGGCTCGGAAGAAGTTAATCGGAGTTGAATCAATCTTCTGGGGTAGATAGCTCACACTGGCTTCAGTATTAGCCTTGTAAACTGCCAGAATTCGCTTCAACTCAGTTTCGCTCAACATCTGTCCAGCCTTTTGCAATTGTTCCAGGAGATAGCTCAGCTGTTGATTTGCATCTAGAGACTCGAGTATTTTTGGCGAAATCTTGAGGTTTTGACCCAAAATGCTTTCATAAATACTGGCTAGGTTGGTTATGCACTTGGTATTATCCCATTGAGCTGCATCTTTTTCTGGAGCCGGAACCTCTACCTGAATATCCATCATGGCCAGCAAAGATACTTCCTGTCCTTGATTCCGTAATTGTTGAGCCATCTCGAAAGCCACTTTGCCTCCAAAAGAATGACCACCTAATAAATAGGGTCCGTTGGGTTGAACTGCTTGTATAGCTTTAATATGGTGGGCAGCAATATCTGCCATACGAGTATAAGGTTGCAAGTCTTCTTCAAGACCGAGGGTACGCAAACCATATAACGGTTGTTCCGAACCTAGATGACGTGCCAACTGCTGGAAGTCAAAGACATTGCCAAGAATTCCGGAAACCAAGAATAAAGGAGGCTTGGAACCCTCGGGCTGAATGGGCACTAAGGTAGAAAGGAAGGAGTCGCTTCCAGTGGAGTTATTTTGGGTTGGTAGGCTTGGCGAATCGAGATCAGCAAGAAGTTCTTGGGATAAATAATCAACCATTGCCTCTATGGTTGGATAGTCAAATAGTAGAGTTGAACGTAGAGAGCAGCCCATGCTGGATTGGAGATGATTCCTCAACTGAACTGCCATTAGAGAATCCAGACCCAAATCAATTAACCTTTGCCCCAGTTCTATTTGATCTGGAGAACTTAATCCTAAGGTTTTAGCAACTTGGGTACGAACGCGCTCTACTAACAAATCCCGACGTTGGTTAGCAGGAACTGCCTGTAATTCTGTCTTAAAATCAAGATTTGTTTCCCTGACAGTAGTATTTACAGTAGTATTTGGTGCAACATCTTCATAGAAAGGTGGCAGACTGTGGAATTGCCGTAGCCACTTGTCCCAATCCACTGACATTACACCTACTTGTGCTAGATCTTGTTGAAGCAGTTGTTCAAGTGCAAACAATCCCTGCTTTGGAGCTACGTTTGCCAGCCCCCAAGCAGCTATTCGCCCCTGATGGTCAGTATTCAGTTTTGCCCCCATTCCTAGCTCATCCCAAGGTCCCCAATTAACGGTTAAAGCAGGTAATCCCAAGGCTTGACGATGAGCTGCTATGGAATCGAGAAAGGCATTAGCTGCCCCATAGCTCCCTAGACCGTGAGAACCTAATAAGGAGGCAATGGAGGAAAAACAGACAAAGAAATCCAAAGGCTGGTTTTGGGTAAGAGCATGTAGATTCCACGTTCCCTGCACTTTGGCAACCAGAACTTGGGAAAAGCCCTGCCAATCTTGCTGCGACAGTCCGCTGAACTCAACAACTCCAGCGGCGTGAACTATACCCCCTAGAGGAAGCGAGGATTGCTCTATCTTAGTTAGTAACTCGCTAACTTGCCCTGCATTAGACACATCTGCTTGGGCTACTACCACCCGAGCACCTGAGTTTTCTAGCTTTTTTAACTTATGCTCGATCGCTGGTTTAGGGCTACTTCGTCCTACTAGCACCAGGTTTTTTGCCCCTTGTTCTACCATCCACTGGGCTACCAGTAAACCTAAATCTCCTAAGCCACCAGTAATTAGATAGCTGCGATCGTTGTGGAACACCAGAGGCTTGTTTGTTTCAACAACAGGGGAGCGAGATACTAGCCTAGCTACATAACGAGCTTGGTTGCGAAATGCTACTTGGTCTTCTTTATCCTCTGACTGGATTTCTTCCCATAGGGTTTGGATCTCATCTACTGCTGGGTTGGGGTCTAAATCCATCAGGACGGAATTGAATTCTGGGTATTCTAAACCAATAACTTTTCCCATGCCCCATAAGGGAGATTGAGCCACTCCAGGTACAGCAGGATTTGCGCCCACTGGTTGCGCTCCTCGGGTAGCAAACCATAAGCGAGGAGGTAACCCATCTTGCTTCAGGAGAGTTTGGATTAGATATAAAGTACTGCCACAGCTAATGCTTGAGGCTAACTCTAGGTCAAGGGAGGAATCTAAGCTCCATAAATGTAGCACCCCATCAATGTTCGAGATTTTCTCCCAGAGCTGCTGATAGTGTTGAGGATTAGCAGGGTCTATCCTGAACGTTTGCTGAGCTATCTGTTCGTACTCCTTACCAGGGAAGACAACTGTACATCCCTGGTCTTGGGACTGGAGTAGGGCAACTAACTGCTGGCCAACTCCTTGACTATCAGTAAATATCAGCCAGTTTTTCGGCTTGAGTAGTGCAGAACCCTGACGCTCTTTGATACGCCACTCTACCTGATAAAGCCAATTGTCCAGAGACTTCTCGGAGGTTTTGGTCAGTGCTTCATGGTGGCTCGTTTTACCGTTACCATTACCGTTACCATTACCGTTACCATTACCGTTACCATTACCATTTGGGTGAGGAAGTAGTCCCTGCCGATACCAATCAGGAGCCTCTACCCAATAGCGCTGTCGCTGGAAGGGATAAGTAGGAAGTTGTTCCCGAGAGCGCCCATAGTCTTGATCAAAACCAAACCAATCTACCGATATTCCCTGGACATAGAGTTGACCCAAACTAGTCAGCAGCTGTTGCCAATCATCTTGTTGAGGACGCAAACTAGGAAGCCACAATCCCTGATGTTCCGGTAAACAGTCGCGACCCATTCCCAAGAGGATTGGTTTGGGACCAATCTCTAGAAATACTTCCACACCCTGCTGTTCCAAAGTATTCATACTAGCAGCAAATTGGACTGGCTGGAGAATATGACGACACCAATAACCTGGGGTTGCTATCTCTGCCGTTGCTACTTTCCCAGTAACATTACTTACAAGCTTAATTTGTGGTAAAGAAAAGCTGATTTGTCGAGCCACATGCTCAAACTCTTGCAGCATTGGCTCCATCAAGGGTGAGTGGAAAGCATGGGAAACCGTTAATTTCTTGGTCTTGATGCCATCAGCTTCCAGAGTGGTAATAACGGCATTAATCGCTTCGCGTTTTCCAGAAATTACGATACTTTCAGGCCCATTAATCGCAGCAATAGCAACATCTTTTTCATAGGGTTTAATGGCTGCGATCGCTTGTTCTAATGAAGCCATTAAAGAGACCATCTCCCCATCTTGAGGTAAAGCCTGCATCAGCCTTCCCCGTTCGGCAATCAGTTTCAAGCCATCTTCTAGACTAAACACTCCAGCCACACAAGCAGCGACATATTCCCCTACGCTATGACCCATCACTAAATCGGGTTCTATGCCCCAAGATTTCCACAATTGGAACAGGGAATATGCGATCGCAAATAAAGCCGGTTGGGTATAAGCCGTCTGATTCAGTAAGCAGTTATCAGTGCCTAGTGACTGGTCAGAGTCGGGATAAAGTACTTCTAGTAAAGATTGGTCTAGATAAGAGCGCAGGATTTGGTCGCAGTGATCTAGGGCTTCTCGGAAAGTAGGTTGGGTTTCGTAAAGTTGACGACCCATGCCCACATACTGGGAACCTTGCCCAGTAAACAGAAAAGCGATCGCGTTTGGTTTTTGCTGAGTATTTACTACACCAACCATCGATGGTGGGAAAGCTGCCAATTGTTCCTGTAGCTGCTGTAATGATTCAGCCACAACCGCTAAACGATGGTTAAAGTGTTTGCGTCCTGTATTAGCCGTAAAACAAATATTTGCCAACTCTGCATCTTGAGCACCATCAAGATAACTAACATAACGCTCTGTTAATTCCTGCAAAGCTTTCTGAGTCTTTGCCGATAAAGTCAAAATATGCCTTGGACGTTCCCTGTTCCCTGTTCCGAAGTCCCTGTTCCCTTCTTCCGGCGCTTCTTCCAAAACCACATGGGCATTGGTTCCTCCCATACCAAAAGAACTTACCCCAGCACGGCGGGGAGTTCCATTTCTTTCCCATTCAGAAAGTTTTGTATTAACGTAGAAGGGGCTATTTTCAAAATCAATGTTGGGATTAGCTTGTTTAAAGTGGAGCGTTGGCGGTATTTGCTTGTGTTTTAAGGCCAAGACTGTCTTAATCAGTCCAGCAATTCCTGCTGCTTCAATTAAATGTCCAATGTTAGTTTTTATTGAGCCAATGGCACAAAAGCCTTTTTTATCACTACTCTTGGCAAATGCTTGGGTTAGGGCTCCTATTTCAATCGGGTCTCCGAGAGCTGTTCCTGTGCCGTGGGTTTCTACATAAGTAACCGTACTAGCATCCACCTCAGCTTCTGCCATAGCGGATGAAATTACCTCTAGTTGACCTTCCACGCTGGGAGCTGTATAGCCCACCTTCAAGGCTCCATCATTATTAACAGCAGAACCTTTAATCACAGCTTGGATATTATCCCCATCTTCAATGGCTTTGCTGAGTAATTTGAGGATAACAATACCAACTCCATTCCCAAACACAGTTCCCTTTGCTTCAGCATCAAAAGCTCGGCAGTGACCATCGTCAGAAAAAATCATATCCTCTTGATAGAGATAGCCCGTCTTCTGGGGAACTGTAACCGCAACACCTCCTGCCAGAGCTATGTCACATTCGCCGCTTTGCAGACTTTGGCAAGCCATATGTACTGCCACTAGGGAAGTAGAACAAGCCGTTTGTACGTTAACGCTCGGCCCAGTTAAATTCAACTTGTAAGAAACCCTTGTGGGCATAAAATCCTTACCATTTGCTAACCTTACCTGAAGATCGAAGGCTGAACCTAAAAAGGTGCGTTGGGGGGAAAAACTGCGGCTAGGATGAACATTGTTGATTAAGTAAGTATTCATGCCCGAACCAGCATAAACCCCTACTGATCCGGAATAGGTTTGAGGATTGTAGCCAGCAGTTTCGAGAGCTTCCCAAGCACATTCTAAGAAAATCCGCTGTTGGGGATCCATAATTTCTGCTTCCTTGGCGCTGTAGCCAAAGAAAGAAGCATCAAACTCCTCAACACCAGGTAAAACGGCTCCTGCATTGATGTAGTTAGGCTGATTGAATACGGTGGTATCCTCTAATTCCAATTCCTGCTCACCAAAAAAGGAAATGGATTCAATACCATCTCGCAGATTTTGCCAAAATTCATCAATAGTCTTAGCACCTGGGAAACGACCAGACATGCCAATGATGGCTATTTCCGTTCCAGTAATGGTACGCCTTTTCTTTTGTTTACGGTCACTTAGAGTTAGTTCTTCTTTTTGTACCTTACTTAAATTTTGAGCCAAACGCTGTATGGTTGGGTATTGAAACAGCTTGACAATGGATAGTTGGGAGCCAAACGTTCCTGTTAATTTGTTATAAACCTGGGTCAGGAGTAAAGAATTTCCACCTAGCTCAAAGAAATTATCCTTAATCCCCACTACCTCTAACTGCAGAACTTCTTGCCATACCTTAGCTATAACTTGCTCTGTTTCTGACTGGGGCCTCACTAGAGCTGTCGCCAAATCGGGACGAGACCGGTCTGGGGCAGGAAGTGCGCGGCGATTTACCTTGCCATTTGGGGTCAGAGGCATTTCCTCTAGGGTCACAAAGCCAGCCGGAACCATGTAGTCCGGTAGATTTTTGTGCAAATAACGGCGTAATTCTGGTTCCAATTGGCTGGCTACTTGTCCTTGTAAGGGATTATTAGCATAGGCTGTCCAGGGTAGACCAGGAGATGAGGACATGGGGAACTTGGGTGCAGATGTGCCTTTTTGAAATAAAACATCATAGCAACCCTTAGTTTGGGAGTCAGACCAGTTAATGGCAATGGTATAAGGCAGTTTATCGCTTAATTCCCACCAATCTTCTGGTTCTATGGCATCAACCTTTAACTGTTGGAGATTTTTCCTTAGTTGACCTACTGTGGCAGTTTCTCCATTGTGCAGCAGTTCCAGAAGCTTAATTTCTTCAGACAATCGGCCATTAGGTACTCCCAATATACCTAAGACCTCTGGCTCTTGTGCCACCAGTATTTCCTGGATACAACTCAATTGGTTATCATTACCATTACCTTTCGCCTCTTCCCAGTTTAACCAGCTCGGCTCTGCTGTAGGAGAAATATCTTTACCGACATGAAGAATTGCATCATAGCGGAATTTGCTCATTTCATTCTGGTAACGCCCCCGCCTGAGCTGTATTTGGACGTCACTAATTTGGGGAAGATGTGCCCCCAAGGCCGTGAAAAAGCCCGGTTCGATGGCCATTTGCCCCTCTTGGACTATGGCTTTGCGCACTCGCTGCAGCAATTGCTTTTTGGTCAAGGAGCTGGGAGCTTGCTGCAATTGTATAGAGGCGTGGAACGCTTCTAACAAGGGCAAACTACGTACATCTCCAATGAAAATGCTTCCCCCAGGTTTTAGCAACTTCGCTGCGGTTTCAATCACGTCTACTAAGTAATCAATACCGGGGAAAAGTTGCACCACTGAGTTAATGATTAAGGTGTCAAATTCTCCGACCTCAATTTCCTTAATAGCTTTGTCAGCATAACCCTGGCGCAGCTCGACATGAGACCAATTGCCCTCCAATTTATCCATCTGTTCCTGGATATAGCGCAGGGCTTGGGGAGCAATATCTACACCGCAGTAAGAGGAACAGTGGGGAGCAACACGAAATAACAACATCCCAGTTCCGCAACCAATTTCTAGTACGCGGTTGGGTTTACAGGAGAGAATCCTCTCCACTGTCCCCTCTACCCATTCGCGCATGTGGGTAGCTGGGATAGGCGCACCAGTATAGCTGTCGTTCCAACCACTGATGTTGAAGGTGGGATCGGCTTCAGTTGCTTCTTGGCTATAAGCCAGGTTCCACAACTCTTGCCATTGCTCTTGGATAGCTTGGGCTTCGCTGTCGTCTTTCTCTTCACTACCTTGGTAGTTGGGATTGGGAACAATATAAGCTACCAGGCGTTTATCCCCTCCTGAAACACCATTGCCTTGGTTTTCCTGGGCAACAACGACACTTTGATTTACGCCAGCATGTCGGTTCAGCACTGATTCGATTTCTCCAAGTTCAATGCGGAAGCCGCGAACTTTTACTTGATGATCGATACGACCGAGAAACTCGATCTTGCCATCGGGCAAGTAACGGGCTAAATCTCCAGTTTTGTAGAGGCGTTCTGATTTTGATGGATCAAAGGGAT
This sequence comes from Moorena sp., assembly GCF_982860115.1. Lineage (NCBI taxonomy): Bacteria > Bacillati > Cyanobacteriota > Cyanophyceae > Coleofasciculales > Coleofasciculaceae > Moorena > Moorena sp. Next base: position 28,989 of record NZ_CEYLVT010000004.1, on the reverse strand, counting down.
TGGTAATAAATTTTTCTTTGGTTAAATCTGGACGATTACGATAACCTCTAGCCAGCCCTGCTCCACCAATGTGTAGTTCGCCAGCGACTCCAACAGGAGCTGGCATAAGATGGGCATCGAGGATATAGATTTGCGTATTGGCAATGGGTTGGCCGATTGATTCTGGAGCATCTAATCCTGCTTGGGATTCCCTGCCTTTAGCTACTTCATGGACAGTTGACCAGATAGTGGCTTCTGTAGGACCGTACATATTCCACAGGGAAGCTTTCCTATCTAAGAGCTGATCCGCCAGTTCTGAGGGTAACGCTTCGCCACCACAAAGGATTTTTAACCCTGGGATACCTTCCCAACCGGATGCTAAAAGCAAATACCAGGTGGCTGGAGTAGCTTGCATCACCGTAGCGTCACAATCTTTGATCAGTTTCCCCAACAACTGCCCGGAAGAAGCTACTTCACGGCTGACCAAAACGATCTTGGCTCCAACACTAAGGGGCAGGTAAAGTTCTAGTCCGGCAATATCAAAGGATATGGTGGTAACTGCTACCAGAGTATCCTGTGACCTTAATCCAGGCCGTTGGGCCATGGACGTTAAAAAGTTGACTACGGATTGATGAGGAATTTGCACTCCCTTAGGTTTGCCTGTGGAACCAGAGGTGTAGATCGTATAGGCTAAGTTTTCCGGCTTTACGCCACTATCGGTGTTTCCCTGGCTTTTTTCAGAGATGAGTTCCCAATCAGTATCTAAGCAAACTATTGTTAATTGTTCTTTGTCGGCAACTAATGACTCTTGATGGGTAACTAAGGACGAATGAGTCAATAATACTGGTGCTTGGGCATCTTCTAACATATAGGCCAAGCGCTCTTGGGGATAGGCTGGATCTAAGGGCACATAAGCCCCACCTGCTTTGAGGATTGCCAATAGTCCCACCAGCATTAAGTGCGTACGCTCTACACAAATACCCACTAATACTTCTGGCCCTACACCCAGTTCTTGCAAATAGTGGGCCAGTTGATTGGCTCGTTGGTTCAGTTCTCGGTAAGTTAGTTGTTCCTCTTCAAATACTACAGCTACTGCATCTGGGGTGCGTTCAGCTTGCTCTTCAAACAACTGATGGATACATTTATCTTGGGGATACTCTGCTGAGGTATCGTTCCATTCCACCAGCAGTTGCTGCCGTTCGGCTTCAGTTAATAGGGGCATCCTCGCAATGGATTGCTCTGGATTGGCGATCATTGCTTGTAACAAGGAAAGGAAATGCCCCAATATTCGCCTAATTGAGTCGGATTTAAATAACTCTGTGTTGTATTCCCAGCTTAATGTTAATTTTCCTTCTTTTTCTTTAGCTACCACCAGTAGATCGCACTGGCTGGTGTAGGCTGAGATTTCTTTGAGTTGTGCTTCACTAATTCCTGTCTGTGACAGAGGGAATGGTTGATCGCACCACACCAACATCACTTGGAAAATCGAGGCTTTTGCTAATTCTTCTGCTAATTCTTCATTGCTGTTCATCCCCTTGAGGACTTCCTCAAATGGGTAATCTCCATATAAGGCCGCTTCTTCAACGGTTTGGCTAACCCGCTTTAAAACTTCTTTCCCACTGATATCACTGCTTTCATCACTGCTTAGATCTGTCCGCAAGGCAATCGGATTAATCCTAACTCCACCCTTGTCTTCCCATTGCTGGGAGGTCTTCAAACCCCTGGTTTCTTTTAGGCTAGTTGCCACAGACCCGATAATGAGATCTTCGATGCCCGTATAACGTTGCCACAAAATTTTCAACGCGGTCAGGAGGACGCTAAATGGGCTGATATTGAAGCGATCGCTTAGGGTTTTTAGATCTTGGTAAAACTCTCTATCCAGCTTGGTAACTTCTGTTGCTACCTTTAATGATGACACCGATAAACGTGGATAATCTATTGGGATTTCTAACACTGGTAAACCCCCTGAGAGCCTTTGCTGCCAGTAGGTTCTTTGTTCGGTTATATGGATTTTTGGTTCAATCGTTGTACCTGTAACCATTACACAATCCCAAGTTTTTCAAACACTAGATACCTTAAACGATAATCAGAGATAAATCAAGGGTGAGCTCCTGAAAACTGCTCTCAAGCACTCAACTGATAGCAGGGCTGTTTGCTTCTCGTAAAAGGGAGATGGGGAGATTGTTATTAAGGGGAATTATCGGGACATGATATTACTCATTGGGTTGAAGCCAAACCGGGCATAGTTTCTGGTTGGGCTGCCTATTTTGAACAGCAGCTTGCTTGATAATTAGTTATGATAGAATAATTTTAACCTTTTATTTTTGACCCTGTTATCAACGGTAAGCATGAATTTGGCAATACTCTGTAGGAGCCGCTACGGGAAAAATTTCTGGTCAATAAATCTGTCCTAATCCTTGTCATCTTTTTCCCAGGTCAAATAACTCAAATGTGTTAACAGATGGAGTAATCCCATTAGGGATGTTTCTTGGGCCAGATTCAAACAAGTAGGTTTCCGAGATCGGAAGATCGGCAGTAGTGGGGGAGAAGTTAACTGTTGACCGGTGACGGTTCTTTGTCAGGGGTGAAGAGAGTGGTCACTTAAGGGGAGTATAGCGCTAAGCGCAAGGCAAGAGGCAAAAGGAAGAAGTCGGGTGCGTTAATGGTACGTTATTAACACACCCTACAATTAGACAAGACTTACGCGGTTAAGTTGATTTCGCCCCCCAATTCTGGCTCACAGGGGTAGGTTTTTAACAAAGACCTCAGGTGTGGGGTGTGGGTTGTGGGGTGTGGGGTGTGGGGGATAAGAAAATATACTTAATTGTCAGCCATGCAAAGCGCGAGTGGGGGAAACCCCCGCAGGTCGGCGCTGCATCGCTTTCTTATCCCCCACACCCTACACCCCACCCCCTAAACCCCACACCTGAGGTCAAAATCCCCCGAGCGAGGGATTGCTCGGGGGATTTAGGGGGCAAATGCGTAAGTCCTATTAAAATTCTTTATAGCCTCAATCATACTAATGAAAGAAAAACAGCTGGCTGAATTTTCTTTGTCCGATGGCACTACGTTCCTGGTAGAGGTGGAAGAACCAGAAAGCAACGCCATTGAACGGGTAGCTTTACCCTCTGGGAAGTATGTGCTTAAAGCTCAACAGTCCTTTGAAGAAGCACTGGAAAAGGTTAAACCTGTGGCGTCTACGATTATTTCTAAATTGCGTGACCTCGATACTCCTGCTGATCAAGTAGAGGTGAAAATTGGGTTGAAGCTCACTGCTGATGCTGGGGCAATCTTTACCTCTGTCGGTGGTGAGGTTAGCTACGAAATTACTCTGAAATGGTCCCAAGATAAATCTAAATAAGATAAATCTAAATAAGTCAATGGCGAACCAGACCACTAATTCCTTTGAAGGGTTTAAAACCTCTATTGTTAGAATCTATCATAGCAATGGCGCAGTTGTGGGAGCAGGGTTTTTAGTATCCAACGGCTATTTGCTAACCTGTGCTCATGTCATTACTGAAGCCTTGGGAATTTTACAAACTACTCAAGACGCTCCTACTGAAGCAATTAACTTGGATTTTCCTTTGATTGCTCCCGGTCAGAAACTAACCGCTAGTGTGGTGTTTTGGAAACCTGTTTCCGAGACTGAACTAATTGAAGATATTGCTGGCTTAAGGCTCAATCGTAAATTACCTGACTCTGCTCAACCGGTGCAGTTAGTGACAGCACAGAATTTGTGGAACCATTTGATTAGAGTTTTTGGTTTTCCCAAAGGGCATGATCATGGGGTATGGGCATCGGCAGTATTGCGAGACAAAAATGCCAAAGGCTGGCTACAAATAGAAGATATTAAAGTGCCTGGGTATCAAGTTGAGCCAGGATTTAGTGGTTCTCCTGTGTGGGATGAGGAGTTAGCAGGAGTGGTGGGGATGGCAGTAGCAGCAGAGAAGCGTAGAGAGAATGTTAAAGCCGGATTTTTAGTTCCTACTCAGGTTTTGAATCAATCTTGGTCTGAATTAGGGCAATTGGGGGAAATTTTGACTAATTCTAAACCGTTAACACCTGGAAAGCGTCGTCGCCTTCAGCAAAAATTGGAAGATTTACAACAGTCTTATGATAGAGCGAGAGAGAAACTCCGTAGATTGCGTAATGAACGTGCTATTGCCAACGACCCTAGCACTGAATTTCAGTTAGATATGGATATAGAAAAAGCACAAAGAGAACTTGATAAACTTGAGTTGCAGATTGAGGAAATTGAAGAAAAGCTTGGTTAAATTATGTAGATTATGATGTAATTAGCTTTCTAAATTTTTCTGAAAATTTATCTGAAAATCCAAGTTAAGAAATAGAAGTATACTACCAATAGTAATTCCAATTACGATAAATTGAGGTAAGGTCTGTGAAAGTAAGGAAACCCAAAAATCGTTTATGAAAGGAATAATATTCAATAATTTACTAAATATTGTTTGTAATCCAAAGACAATAAATAAAACTAAAAAACCGAAGAAAAATACTCTCCACCAATTTCCTTTAACTATAGAGCGACTATAAGCGAAAGCTGCTTTTCCTCTTTGGTCTCGGAGAATAAAAGCAAGCCCATAGTATTGATTATTGATGAGATAAATTATTCCTGGTATGATAAGTAGCAGACCTCGTAGCAAATAGTTAATACCAAATCGAAAACCTAGGAATAATAGCGGAACTAGGCTCGCCAATATTTTTTTGACTACACTCTGATAGCTAGTATTTCTTCCGTGAACATAATTTTCGGTAATAACCGATATGGCGATAAAATAGATACTTTGAACTATCCAAAAAACAAATAACCCAAGATACAATAATACCAATGATAATCCTTCAGGATTATTTTGAATCGGAAATGACACAGCTAACATAATTATCAGGAAAGGTAAATATATTGTAGAAAAGACCAGTAGGATAGGTTTCAAGTTTTTCAGATAAACCTCAAACCCCATTGACATTAATTCTATTAATCCGATTTTCCTACTTTGAAGTTCAGATAGAATACTCATATTGACTGTTCACTCAAAAGTTATTTAGAATCAAAACGCGAAATTGCGTGTGATTTAAGCGGAATTTTCGACTTAACTAGACAAAGCGACTCGCAAACCAATTGTGAGAATCCTGTTTTCAGGAGGAACACCATTGCGATAGCCAGAACGACAAACGTTGGGAGGGTCCATCCAAGACCCTCCCCGTATTACCCGATGGGATTCTCTAGAGTTAGTTGTCCTAGCAGTTCCGTCTACGGTCCCATTGATATAGTTATCATACCAGTGGTCAGCACACCACTCCCAGACATTACCATGGAGGTCCTCTAGTCCAAAGACATTGGCTGCTTGATGAGAGCCAACTTCCGTTGTCTGTTGACTAAAATAATAATAACGCTTTGGTCCAGAACGGTATTCTTGAGTGCCATCATAAGTTGCTACTTTGGGAGAAATGGTTTCACCAAAGTGAAAAGGAGTAGCTGTGCCAGCACGACAGGCATATTCCCATTCTGCTTCACTGGGTAAGCGATAGGGTCTACCTGTTTGTAGTTGCAAGCGTTCACAAAACTCAATTGCCTCGAACCAAGTAACCGCTTCTACTGGCAGGTTTTCACCTGGGAAGCGTGAGGGAGCAGATGGTAAGTCAATCCTAACTTTATCTTTGCTGGCAATAGCTTCCCACTGGGCTTGAGTCACAGGAAACCTACTCAGAAAGAAGGGAGCAACGTTAACTAAATGTTGGGGTTTTTCTCGATAGTCCCCCTCTTTCTTTGGTGAACCCATTTGAAATTCCCCTCCTGGGATCTGTACCATTTCCAATACAGTATTCTCTCCCAGTTGTTCATAAAAAACCTCTGCCTGACCCCGGCCACGATTGATCACCCATTTTGAACCCAATCTCATAAATCTAGGTCGTTTAATCAGTTCAGCCCTTTCAAACTCCAATGGATGTAACGAAGGAGGAGGGACTTTAACAGTATTAATAGTCCAAACTGACTCCTCAAATTCTGGAATAGGTAAAGTAACTCCTGCTACGACTAGGCGATTATTTTGGGTTGGCAACTGGTCAAACTTAGAGGCTGCTCCTTGTTCATGGCCACGAGCCAAATCCCGCATCCCTTCAAGGTAGGTCAACAAAGGCTGAAATTGCCCTTCCCTGAGGGGACTAGCCAGTGTTTCTGCTAACTTAGACATCCGCACCCACTCTGTTTTTTGATCTAGACTTAATTGGGTCAGTTGTAATGCTAAGTCACGAGCTGCTGCTTCGGGGTAGATATATGCTAGGGCAGTCCACCGTTGAGCTTGAGCAATGGTCCGAACAGAATTCTTGGGACTATTGAGTTGTGGTTTTATATAAGCCAGCAGAAAATGAGCTAAGGTTTCAATGCGCTGATGATTATGTTGGTTAAATCGAGGATTACTGTTGAGTTCCTCTAGCAATACATTTCGTGTTTCTAACTCCATCTCGTATAGCTCATGTCCCACTTCATGACACAGAGGGGATAGTAGTAAGTCTGCCACCGCTATCCAAGGGATGTTTAAATTGTCACCCTGTATATCTTGCTGAAAGTTAGCCCATAGACAGTAGAGCAAATCAGGTGTCAGAGCAATGGGAAATGCCGCATGATATGCCAAATACAGATGTGGGTCACCAAATTTATCTCTAAAGGATTGAATTCTATGGATAATGTCTGGTGAAGTAGTTTTAGTTGTAGAATTTTCGATCCCGTCCACGTAATGTCTCGATGACTTGATAAAGTCCTTGACGATTAACTTCAAACATAGGAACTAGCTTGGCAATTGCCTCAGCAGTGGTGGATTCCCAACGGTCACGGGGGAAAGGATTAAGCCAAGCAATGGGAGGTACATAGTGTTTTAACTCCTTCAGAAAAAATTTGGTGCGACGACGACGCCTAGAACTAAACTGTCCACGAGCAGCCCCGGCATCACTAAATATTAAGCAAACTACTCGTGTTTTTGGCAGTTGTGACAGACAATCTTCAATGGGTACTGCTTCTAGGTGGTATGGATCTTGGTAAAGATAGTCACTGGGACAGTTATGGAAATAATAAACCCTAACCTGATTAAAACGCCCACCTCTTGAGGCTGTATCCACCAGTGCTTGTGAAAGGTGATGAAAAGGCACCATAGAGCCATCTTGATCGATCAGCAATAAAAGCTCTATCTTATTGATGCGACGAGGCTTTAGTACCGGATTGAGTAGAAAACCCTGTTGTCCAATTTGATCTATGGTTGCTTCCAGGTCCAGTTCCGTTGGTACCCCCTCTCCCATCAAATGTCGCAGATAGCGCCACCCCTGCTTCATTTGCCGATAGGTAACCGGAAGATCGTTATTGATAATCAGGAAAGTCTCTCCCAGCTGACTGTCAGGCTGTTTGATTGCCTTGGCAATTTGTATTTCGTCTAGTAGGGTTTGAATAACTTTAGGAGAGAGCTTAGCTATGGGGAGATTTGTCAGATCTTCAGTATCTTCATAATCAGAAGCACTAATTCTTTGGCGCGGACTTCTCATGTTCACAACAATCAGTAGGGTCAACAAGCCTGCAATTATAATCAAACCAAGTTCTAGCCAAACACCAAACCGTTCTACTAAAGAATTAAACCAAGCAAATAAGTCTAAATCTTCTGAATCATTAATACTCAACGTAGCCGTGTCTTGTGGACTGATTTTAACTTGCCCTTGAGGGTTAGTTAATTGCAAATTCATTGGCTCATTACCCTCGTAAATTTTGTCATCTAAGATAGGAATATCAACTTTTTGCACTCCAGATTTACCATCATTAAAGATCACAGTGATAGAAGTTTTTTTAAAGTCCTTAAATGATGCTTTGATTTTTATCCACTCATCCTCTGTTTTATCTATCTTATTTTTCCAATAATTAAATGATTGCCCGCGATAATAATCCTTGGTTTCATCAATAATAATTGATGCACTGACCTCACCTCTACTGCCACCAGTACGAGCAATTAGAATTTTGGGATTTTTGTCATTCTCTTGTATAATGCCAAGGGAGTTAGAGAAGGGAATAGTCTTAAAGCTTAAAGTACCAGGATTATCTGGCAGTGGTTTTGGCCATAGCCAAGGAATACTGATACCTGTTACTAGGGCAGAAATAACTCCAAAAATAATGTATCGAATCCGTCGAATAGGTTTACGCTGTTTGGTATTGGCATCATCGGCTTTTGAGCTATCTACAATCCTTCCTTGATACCGACTTGCTTCCGTAGTACTTGGTAAAACTTGCTGTCTAGTATCTTCGGGAATTAACTGGTCAAAATACTCTTGAAAGATAAGTTGCTCCTGATCAGATTTAACCCAAAGGGTGGAACAAAGTTGAGCTAAGGTATTGCGGTCATCCTTACCGAAGCCACCATCCAGCCCTTGGAGTAACAGGTGATATTCCTCTAACCCTAAGGGTAGTCCTGCTTCTCGGAGACGATGGAATAACTCTAGCAGTGCTGGCTCATTCATTCCGTATCCTCACTTAGCCTGAGATAACTAATATGTGCTTCCCAACTCTTGAGCAATACTTCTAAATAGGGAAGCGGTTTTTGGGATAATTTTCGTAATGCTTCTTCTAGAGTATCTTGCTTTAGGGCTTGAATCCAATCTAATAACTCACTGGTACTTACTTTTTTACTAGATCGTCCGGTTTCCTCTGCCATCAATTCACGCAATTCTAAAAATCGGGAAACGGATTTTTTGGTCAGTTCATCGGCAATATCGGGAAATCTAGCTTTGACAATATCCACAATCTGCTGGGATTTAGGAAATTTAACATAGTGGAATAAACACCGTCGTAGGAAAGCATCCGGTAAATCTTTCTCATCATTACTGGTTATAAAGACAATCGGTGCAGCTTTGGCACTGATTTCCATTTCTTGATCATCGACTCTAACTTCTTCAACTTTAATAATTTTTTCCTCAAGTTCTAGAAGCAAGTCATTTGGGAAATCAATATCAGCTTTATCAATTTCATCAATCAAGACCACCGTACGTTTGTCATTATTAAAGGCTCGTCCCAATGGTCCCAGACGCACATAGGAGGTTGGGTCATCAAATCGTTGTTTTTCTGCCTGTGTCAAGGAACCAGATGCCGCCAATTGAGCATCCCGCAACCTGCCCACGGTATCATAGGTATAGAGTCCATCTTTGGCTCGGCTAGTGGATTTGATATACCAAGCCTCGAAAGGCAGTCCTAACTCATAGGCTACTGCGATCGCTAATTTAGTCTTACCACATCCAGGCTCACCCCTTAGCAGTAGTGGACGCTTTAAGTAAATCGCTAAATTCACTGCGTCTATTAATTCTTTGCTAGGAAGATAGGGATAAATGAGTTTCCCCTGATAGGTTTCTCCAGACTTTTTGGGTTGAACTCGACCCGTGTATTTAGGATAATCTTTATTTACAGGCGAAACCATTTTTCCTCCTGGTCATACCAATTACAGCCGCAGAGCTCACAAATTTTACGAAACGTAGGCTCTGGAATACCTTTCTTTGCCAACAGTATTTTAACAGTTTCCTCTTTATCAAGGGAAAGAGTCTCTGGTAAATAGTCTTCTTGGTAATCGAGCCAAGTTCTAATAGTTTCGCGACCAAAGGGAATAATCTCTGGTAATTCAAAGGGAAGTCTACTTTTAAAATCAGGTTGGTAATCAGTGACAAAAGCAATATTCCATGACCTGACCAATCCTTGATAATCTAGAAAAAAGATTAACAACTTAAATTGACTTGGTTGATGTTGGGATATATTTTGAACTAGCCCAGTCCATAAATTATCAATTAAATCTCTCAAATTCTCTTCAATAGATTCATCGACATTGTTAAAACAGATCAAAACATGCTGGGATTGCCATAACTTTAACAGTCCAGTCACAATCTCACCAGGAGAGCTTTCTTCTGCTAAACTAATTCTACCTGCAAATTCTTCCCAAATACTGGACATATCAGTCCTTAAGGTTCTTCGGTTTAGATCAATAAGGATAGTTTTACCTGCCAAGTTTCGGGCAGCATTAAATGCTAATCGATTCGCTAACCATCGTTGACCATAGTCACGAGACTTACCATGAATGAGAAATGCACCGTGAGATTCTTGATGGGTTCTGACAATTTTTTCAAATAGCTGTTGTTGCTGCCAATACCCCAACTTGAGCAAAACTTTATGTAAGGTATCAACGTTTTGAGGTTTCTTTATAGCCTGAGAATGATTGCCTCTCTGATAGTTCTCGATTTTTTCTTCTATATCATCAAGTTCTTCTTCTATTTCTTCAAGCTTTTCTTCATATTCTTCAATGTCTTCCTCTAGCTTAAACTTCTCTGCTGTATCAGTTTCAATAGCATAGCTGTTCCTGAGCCTCTTCAACCTTTTGCGTAACTTTTCATAGGTTTCTTCCAAATCTTCTTGTTTTTTCTCCAAGCGTCTAAGTGAGGGCATTGGTCACTCTCAAGATTTAGTCTAAGATAGTTTTGGGTCTTCAGTACCTTTTATGCTAAAGTTCCAGTTAAAAAACTCAGAAAGCTTATTGTAGAAGCGATGCAGCTCGGTCTTGGGAGCTTCCTCGATGAACAACTTCATCAAGACAGGAAAATTCGGCTATTCAACTAACAAAATTATCTAATACGGCCTCTTTGCATTATTCCCTGCTTCCTGCTCGCTCTGCCAGACTGTGTATTTAGCATAACAAGTACAGAAGAACCATTTTTTATCTTTTAGGGTACAACCTCAAACGATTGATTTTCCGATAATCGATAAATGTAAAAATCGTGATCGAGGGTAAATATTTGTCTTTGATTAAGCACTTCAGCAATCGCTACCAGAGAAGCATCTGCTAAATCCATTGGAACATCTCGATATTGAGCCATTAAGGTTTCCATTCTGGTTAGTTCATCTGAATTATAATGGTATACTACTAATATTTGATCAGATACATAACCCCATAATTCTTGTTGTGCGAACCAACCCCCATATCGACCCAATAAATACATAGCTTCAGTAAAACAAGCACAAGTAGTGATCAGGGGGGCTGACAGTGATGGTAAGATGTCAACGCAGCGTTGATGATTGTCATCACCTTGGTTAATTAGGGCAATTAGGGGAGAAGCATCGCAAAGGGTCATTGATTTAATGTTGATGAGTCTTTGGTCTCTAAAAGCTCTGTAAAGGCTTCTCCTACCCGCTCAGATAAGTCTGATGGCTGAAAGTTGACTCGTCCAACTCTTCCTTTTAATCTTTGGTCTAGGGTTTGTGTCGTCGGGTGTTTTGAAGATTGAGCGGGCAAAATGGTCAATCTCACTCGCTGACCTGCTAAGTCAGCACTATGTTGGAGAATTTCTTCCCAAGTTCCTTCTAGCGTTTGCTGTTTCATTTATCGTCTTCTGAACTGGTCTTGTCTTAGTGTAGCAACACAGATGCACCCTTTACTTAACCCATGTCAGGCTCAATACTGCTGATCCAATCCTAATCTGATGGCTTACTTTTTGGTTAGAGTTTTCCAATACCTGCTTAGCCTGAGCTTGTTTTAGTTTTGTCATTAACTGCTCTAACTTCAGTGCTCGTTGTCGTAGATAATCAACCAGATAATCATGCACAAATTGATAGCGTTCAGCAACACTATCCGGTACCTTAACTACCAATCCTGACTCTACTAAAATCCTTAACAGCAACTCTATTTTTTCAGCTTCTGTTCCTAAATGATTAGCTAACTCAGCTTTAGTCTTCAGGGGACGATTCCCTGTTTCATCTGTTAGTAAATATAGCACCAGTTCCGCTACCTGCTGATTCTCTGGTCCACAATCTTCCACTACTCCAGTCAAATACCGCGCCATCAATCCTGGCTTTGAACCCCGTTCCCAATACTGTTCCAAGGTAGTAATACTTTCCGCCTGCAATTGGGCTCCTACTATCTGCAATTCCATCGGACGTACTTCCGAGAACTCCCCAGCTAAATCCTGTACCAATTCTTCAATCAAAGCTGGTTCTAGGTAACAAGACGATTGTTTAGTTATTTGCTCAATCACGGACTTGGCATCATCCCGGGAAAAATTCCCTAAAGGATAGCGCACATGCTTACTCAATATGTCATTGCCAATAATGTCCATACTGGCCATGGGATTAGCCCTACCCGACCATGGTGCGCGTTCGCATTCCAGTAAATAATGGAGATAATCCTCCCGCATCGACAGAATCACTTTCACTGACGGACTAGTAAGACACTCTCCTAGGAATTCAAAAAATTGCCGTCGCTCAGCTTTATCCAGGTAAACAACGAAAAAGTCTTCAAACTGGTCAAAAATCAGTACTGTCCGCAAATTGTGCTGTTCATTTTGCCGCAATTGCTGTATAATAGTATCTGGACTTTGTAGAGATGTCCCATGCAATGTCTCTATATTTATTCCGGTTAATCCTTCTGCCAATAACCGTCCCAATTCTTCTACCCAATTGGTATAGACTGCCATCACTACAGGCAACACCTCTTCTGTACCAATCACAGTCTGTTTCAACCCTGGTACTAATCCCCCATTCACCAGAGAACTCTTGCCCACCCCGGATTCCCCATGAATCACAATTAGCCTGTAATCATTGCTTCCAATCCGTTCAATCAATCGATTGACATCCTGCTGTCGCCCAGACTGCGCAATTTCTATCGCTATAGTTTCTCGATTTTCCTGCTCTAGGGGTGCAAGGCGTTGCGCACCGATTAAATTTGTTGGCAACCCCACCAACTTTCTCTGTTGTCGTGGCTGTAATCCACCAGCACCAATAAACCCTCCCCAACCATACTGTTGCCCTAACGATTGTTGATATTGCTTAAGTTGGAACGCTGTGAGATACTGCCCCTGCTGGAAATAAAGCGATCGCAAAGCCTGCAAAATCCGACTGTAAAACCGAGGATTATCCTCAGGTGCAATAACCCTTGCCTGTTCTAGGTGTTGGAGTGCCGCTTCAGGGTGACCCAGCCGTTGCTCAGATTGAGCTAACAGTAGTAGATAGAGACTCGTTTGAAGTGAGTGCATGGTCTGGAGTGCATTGTCCTGAATGCTGACTCCTGAGTTAAGAGATGGTTTTGTGCCCTGTTGGGCAACACCATAGGAAACTGTCGCTATCGTATCTAATGCTTTCTGAGCATTTTGCTTAGCCTCTTGCCAACGAGATTGGTTAAGAGCGACTTCTGCTAAAAATCCGTAAGCTTGGGCTTTTAGTGGTGCCATACCTTGCGCCCCTAATAGGATTTGGCGTTGCTGTAACCCTAGGGCATTGTGAGCCAAGTGATACAAATCATCCCAATCCTCTAGGCGTTCCATCACCTCACCTAGTTGATTGATAAACTTAGTGACTAAATCATGACGATTCAACTGCTCAAACCGATCAAGACACTGCTGGAATAATCCTCTAGCATCGTTCCAATAGAGACAGTTTTCTGGTTGCCGAGACTTTTCCCCTTGCTGGAAATAACACAACCCAATGTAAAACAGGACGATTCCCTGACGCTCCAAGAATTGCTGATCAGAAACGGTAATCTCATTGACCGTAGTATCACTGCCGTTTTCTAAATTATCTAGATCCTCTAAATAATTTAGATCTGCTAAGTTATCTAGATCGTCTAAGTTCTCTAAATTAGATGAAGAAACATTGTTGCCACTCTCGCCATCTCCCCATCTCGTGATCTCGTGATCTCGTGATCTCTCAGTCTCTGTTTGAGCTGGTTGCCAAAATGCCAAACTTTGCTCATAGTGAGTTACTGCACTACCCCACTGAGAGTTAGCATAAGCCTCTTGACCACGAAGGAATTCTATACTAGCTTTGAGAGCAGGTTCAAGGGTTTCACCCCGATGCTGTAAATCCTTCAGAGCAGCATCAATTTCCTGGTGACGTAGAACACCTATATCAGTAGGGACAAAGTATGCTATACTGTTCGAGTTTAAAATATAGTCAAAGATAGCATCGGTAGTCTCTTGGAGTTCAGTAATTAAGGTTTCTGTTGCGTTCGCAAATTCTATCGGTGTCCCCAAACTCTCGAAATCTGGAGCAAACTGGGTTAGTTGCTGCTGAACGTCATCTGTAATCCATAACACTAAGGGGAAAGGAAGATTTTTCTGAAACTCTTCGAGCACTTGATTAGTAACACTCAGCATCTGTGCTAGATTCTGGACCGATTCTAAGCCCAACACCATCACAGCACTAGGGCGTTCTTCTGCCACTATTGACCGAATGGTGTCATAGAGCACGTTGTCCGATGGTTTAAGGGTTACGGTATGAATGTCAAGGTCCGAGAGTGTTGGTAATTGCGCTACCAAACGGAAACGCACCCTAATATAATTACAGCGGGCTAAAATCAGCTTGAACTGTCCCTGAGACCCTTCTACTGCCGACGCCAGTTTTTTCAGGGCATGCTGATTTTCAGTTGCGATCGCATTAGAGTTGTCCATCGACCAATGTAGGGTCTTCCCGCCATTCAAGTAGCCATCTCAAGTGTCAACTCTAACATCCAAACTCCAAAAAGGGATGCCAAGGGCGAACCACCGTCAACCACCGATTGCTAGGATAACTGTTGCAAAGCCAGTCACATTCAGACGGTCTTCGTTATAGAAGGCGGTACGCACTACTAAATCGAGATAAACTCTAGGGCGTAATTGCCCTTGCCAACTAATCGAGTCACCCCCTTGACGGTACGGAGACTCTCCGGTCGGTAATCCACCCAACTGCGCACCTTGTTCAGTTTTGCCGGTATAACTTAAAGTCGTACCAGGAATTCTTTCTCCCTGCTTGACTTGGTATAACACTGGAACCTTGTAAACGACTATACTGGGGTTTGTTTGATCCGGTACCTGTGGTACCCAACCAGGTTTAGACGATACCCCATCTACCGTTAGACGAACAGTACCACCAGCTCGTAGGCGTTCCTCACTATAAACTAATACCCGTTGGTTGAGGCGCATTTCCACTCCCCTCAGGGGGCTTCCAGTCCAGTCTAGAGAGTCACCACTGCGCTTGAATGCCCGCTGTCCATTAATCAACACTTCAGCAGTTTTATCCCCCGTCCTACTGATATACCGAATATCAGTGCCTGGTATCAATGAACCAGCTTTCACCTCTTGGGTAACTGGTCCTTTGTAGACCAAGGTAGAGTTTGACCCAGGCTGCCGTTCCAATAGACTGCAACTAGTCGTCGTAGGTACAACAGCCAACAGCACCGTTGTGGCAATTAGTAAACGTTTAAGCAAACTCAGTGCTGAGTTTTGAGTGCTCAGTCCATTGTCTTGAGTGCATTGTCTTGAGTGGTAGGAAGTGCTCAAGACTGAATCACCTAGTTTATGCTCAGTTCTTGCAGTGTAGGATCTGTTTTCCAAGTCAGGTTTCATATTTGGCCTCTTTTACATGCAAGCTTGCCCCCTAATCTTCCCAGAGATAAGGGGGGATACCCTTTTGCTTGTCTTAATTCCTACTATAGCGATCACCAAAACCTATCTGGCTTGGTTAACATCAAATTGGTCACCGTTTCCGCAGTCAGGGCTTTATCAAATAAGAATCCTTGTCCATAGTCACATCCTAAATTTTGCAAAATATCCTTTTGTTCTTGGGTTTCTATGCCCTCAGCAATTACCTGAATATTTTGCTTTTTAGCTAAATTGATAATCGCTTCTACCATATGCAAATTTTTGCTACTTTTAAATCCTTTTTTAATAAAAGAACGATCAATCTTAAGGATATCGACCGGCAAATCAAGATAGGAAAACGATGAGTATCCGGTGCCAAAATCATCGATACACAACTGTATATTTCTGTCTTTAAGTTTCTGCAAGATAGTGGTAGCAACTGAGGCATTATCCACCAACACACTCTCAGTAATTTCCAGCTTCAAGTTCGCCCCATTCAATTCTAACGTGGTGCAGATTTGGTCAATCTGGTCAATCAGCTGGGGTTGGTTGAGTTGAATACCAGACAGATTCACACTGATACTCAAAGAAGAATTATCAGGAAACTGGTCTTGCCAAAGGCTTAACTGTTTGCAAGCTTCCCGTAAAATCCATTCACCAAGGGGGATAATTAGTCCTGTTTCTTCTGCTACCGGAATAAACTCACTAGGACTAATCTTGATGCGAGTGCGGTGCTGCCACCTCGCCAAGGCTTCAAAACCAATAGTTTTACCGGTTTTCAGGGACACAATGGGTTGATAATTAAGATGCAATGTTTCGTATTTAATTGCCTGTTGTAAGTCAGTTTCTAACTCTAGTCGCTCAATAGCTCTCTCTTGCATACTAGGATGAAAAACTTCTGAGGAGCCAATACCTTCTAATTTGGCATAATACATCGCCGTATCTGCCGCTCGCAGCAAATCTTTCGGTTGCTCATACCCCATGGTACTCAGGACCATACCAATGTAGCAATTAGAAGACACGACTCGCCCATTGAGTTGGAATGGGATGGAAATTTCCTGATGGATACGCTCAGCTGTCTCTTTCACCTGATTTAAGTCTTGGATAGTCGAGAGCAAAATCCCAAATTTATTCTCTCCCATCCGTGCCACTATATCCTGATCACCGATGCATTCCTGTAAGCGTTGAGCAGTAGCAACTAGGAGTTGTTCACTGAGTAGATCGCCTAGACTGTATTGGATAATTCCGTAGCGACTGAGAGTCAGAGATAGGACAGCAAATACATTATCCTTCTGAGTGTATCCAACAATGGGTTCATCCCAGCAAAGAGTTGGTAGAATCGGGTATGCCATCGGTAGACATTTCCGATTGTGAGTTGGTTGTACTGGCTTAAACCACTGGCGCAGGTAGTATAAAAATAATGTCCGATTAGGCAAACCGGTCAATTCATCATAAAACGTCAGGTCTTGTAACCTCTTGATTGCCTTCCGGTAATTTGTGCGCACCTTTGCTTCTCTTAACTCCCGCTCCACCGCCGGAACTAATCGTGCTAACTGGTGTTTAAGTAAATAGTCATGGGCTCCCGCTTTCATAGCAGCGATTGCCATATTTTCCTTAATCGAGCCGGAGACGATAATAAACGGTAAGTCTAACCCTTTTTTTTGTAAGAGGACTAAGGCAGCAATGGCGCTAAACTTAGGCATGAAGTAATCAGCAATCACAAGATCCCACCCTTTATTATCTAGGGCTTCGTTCATTGCTCCTGGTGCTTCCACTCTTTCATAAATTGCTTCGTAGCCACCATTTTTTAGTTCAACTACCAGCAACTCAGCATCATCTTCGGAGTCTTCGACAATCAAAACTCTCAGTGGTTTATTCATAGATTTATCCTATCTATTTATCAATAAATTCCTAGTTGATTAGAAAGATTGTGTATTAGGAGATTAATCATCTCCTAATGTATACATTACTGGATATAATTACTCAAATTTCTGTCATAACTTTACTGATTGTGATGAGCATACAGGATACATAATTCAGAAATCAGGACAAGAATTTAGCAAGGTTAGTGAGAGGAGCAATAACGAGTAGTGAATTCCCAAGCAAATTTATCTTAAAAATTCCTGGAAAATCAATTATTATGGCTCGAATATCCTGACTATGAAGATAGATAGTTGGTTATGTTGAACTCAGTTAAGTTTAGGTTTAATCCCAACGGATAAATGGCTTCTCCTAAAGTCTCCAAAGACCACGAATTTAGACTAGAACTTAGTCTAGAACTAGTTAAAACAATTGAACTATCCTGCCCGTGAAGCACAGGGTATTCTAATTGGTTATAAGAAAAGCAGGCTTTAACTACCGACTTTAGTACCTGTCTGTTGACCTTCCTAAACACAAGCGTGCTTTGTAGTGGGGATGATCCTTGAAATCTTTGCAACCTTGACCATAGGTAACCTTAATACTCTTGTGTTTTCGACAAACTCGGTACATGTCATAAGCATCAAAGTAAGTGTAATACTGACAATTTTCGTTTAGAAGTCTGTGTTACTGCCTACCAAGCCTGCTTCTACAGGTTATTGGCTTGTTCACACCAGAAAACAAGTAGGTCATTAGTTTCATCTGGTATGTTCCCAGACAATAATCCAGATAATACTATTTTCTTTGTCTCGTATTGCACTAGTTATACCACCTCCTAATCACAAACAAAGTAGACCAGGGGTGTGCATCCCCTAACTTGTTTTCATGCCCCGCACCAAGCATGGGGGTAAACAAGCTGCGATTTATTTAAATTTAATTCCTAACAGCTTAAATTGCCTAAGCGCCGTAATTACCTTAGCCATCTTAAAGCCTGTATTATCATAAAAATGAAACACATGGCTGCCATTTTGCCATTTTTATGTTTGCACAGATATCATCAATTGTAATTTAACTATTGCTAATCATTATATCAGTAGTGATTGCAATAGTTTTCAGGTGTGGAGGAGACGAAGCAATGGTGTTATTATAGCGAATAATTTGTGAAGGGTGGAAGGGTAAAATAAAACGTTGCTCCTTGTTCAATTGCACTTTGAGCCCAGACTTTGCCACCATGTAGGTGAATAATACGCTTTACAGTAGCCAGTCCAATGCCATTGCCAGGAAACTCGGCTTCGGTGTGCAAGCGTACAAAAGGGATAAATAATCTGTCAGCGTTAGCCATATCAAAGCCAGCTCCATCATCCCGGACAAAATAGGCGATCGCTTGATCACTGCTTTGCTCTTGCCCCTCTGTCTGAGGAGCGGACAATGGGCAAACTCCAAATTCAATCCTGGCTTGGGGATGATGGGATGTGTATTTCCAGGCGTTGTGGAGTAGATTCTGTAAAACAATCCGGAGCAACCTACGATCTCCATAGGCCTGAATTCCTTTGGCAATGACCCATTCCAAGCTCCGTTCAGGTTGGGTTTGTGTAAGTTCTAACCTAATTTCGGCAACCATCTTGCTCAAATCAACCTGCTGGTAGTGCATCGGGTCACCGCTAACTCTCGAAAGCTCTAGCAAATCGTCAATGAGTTTCCACATATGCTGACTGTTAGCAGATATACGTTGGAGATAGTGTTGTGCTTTGAGATCCAACTGGTGATGATAGTCCTTTGATAGAACCTTAATAAAACTCTTAATCCTTCGTAGTGGAGCGCTTAACTCGTGGGATACTGAATAGGCAAATGCTTCTAGTTCGTGATTTGTGGCTTCTAGTTGAGCAGTGGGCTGATTAACTGGGTCTACCAGCTGTTCATTAGTAGGCAAGATTGTTGCTGGTTCTAGCACTTGCAGCAAACTATTTTGTGTAATGATACCTGTCGGTCGTCCACATTCTTCTACAACTGGTAGATGGCGAATCCGATGTTGCCGCAATCGAGACAGTAGCTTGACTATATTCTCCACATTCTCGACTTCAGTGGCTGGTAGTGTAATTAACTCTGTGGTCATCACGTTAGCGATCGCTAGTCCAGAAAGCCCAATCCCTTCGACTATGACTTTCAGCAAATCTCGCTCAGTAAAAATGCCTACTAATGACCGTTGGGACTGGACCAGTACGTAACTAGAGTCCAACTTGATCATGCGGGCAATTGCCTCTGTTAATAGAGTTTCGGGACATACAATCAGAGGATCCCTATTAATTGCTGCGTCTAGGTTCAAATACATCGGGTAAGAGTGTAGCACAAATTTCAACAATCTAGCAGTAGGAAGTGGTGAAATTATAGCGATTGTGATCAAACAAATTCATTCCAAAATGGCGCAAAATTTAAATTTAACTAGTCAAGATAGAGGGGAATTTTGAGTTTTCCCCCTCCCTCTTACCCTTTCACCATAATTTTAACCAACTGCACCAGTAAATTAATAAGCAAATTAATACGATGTCAGCATTCAGCATATGCGCATTCGCGCACGCTACGCGAACAGAATTCAGCCATTCCTAATCAGCCCTTAGCTACAAGCAATCTTGAATCAACTAACCTTTAAGAAAGAACATTCTCGCCCGAATACTTATGTACTACCATCATGTACTCCCATCCAGACCCAAATACCTAAGTTTTCGTCGATGCTTTAGCTTACACCTTCGGAGCTGATCCCTGAAAGCATACCGTAATGGTCAAATTGACCAGGTTTTTTGTTGATTCTTGACTGTTCACTGCTTACAGTAAACGTCATCTCTTATCTCCAAATAAATCATGAAACCCAATGCTGATTTGTTATAATAGCAAAAAATACTTGGAGCTCTTTCCTACTCTTACCTACCCCCCTTATTAAGGTTAGGAGGGATTCCTGTACCCTTTTTCAATCAATCCTAGTTTCACATCTCAAATGAAAACCCTATAGACTGTGAACAGTCAACAACCAGACGATTACGTTGATTTTTACCGTCCCAGTTATTTGATGACGAAACTGCTATATTATTATGGATTTCTTGAACAAGAGATTCCTGGCTAGATAGTCATTAGTTATTAGTCCAGTTATTCCTCCATTGTCGTCAACAAGAAGTTTTCTGGTCTTTAGCAATAACTAATTCGCAAAGACTAATGACTAATGATTAATGACTAATGATTAATGACTAATTCTATAGCCAACGACTAGCAATTGGCATCCGCCAGCCAGTACCAAAGGCGCGGTCAGTAACCTTTAAGCCTGGCGGGGCTTGTCGGCGCTTAAATTCAACACGAGCGACTAGTCGGATGATTTTGTTAACCACTTCGGGCTGATGACCTGCATCAATAATTTGCTCCGGGGCTTGGTGCTGGTGGATCAGTCGCTCGAGAATATCATCTAGGATATCGTAGGATGGCAAGGAATCTTGGTCTACTTGACCAGGTTTTAATTCAGCGCTGGGGGGCTTGATTAGAATATTAGCAGGAATAATTTCTGTTTGGCTTAAAGGTTGTTCCCCTTTGGCGTTCGAGTCGGTTAGGTTACCAGGTTGAAGCTGATCAGCTTGAAGCTTAGAAGAGGAGTCTGAAGGTTCAACATTGAGCGTACTAACCTGCAACTTCTGATTAACCTGGGACTGCTCTGCCCTAGAATTTAGCCACCGACATAGGGAGTAGACGCGGGTTTTGGGAACATCGGCAATTACAGCTAATCCACCATTCATATCACCATAGAGGGTACAGTAACCCACTGCCATCTCTGACTTGTTGCCAGTAGAGAGCAGGAGATAGCCAAATTTATTAGCGATCGCCATCAGTAAGCTGCCCCGAATTCGGGATTGAATATTCTCTTCAGCCACACCGAACTCTGTCGCGGCAAATAGGGGGGCTAAGGTTTGGTCAAACCCCTCCATCAAGGAAGCAATGGCTAGGGTGTGAGTCTTAATACCTAGGTTTTGTGCTAAAGAGAGAGCATCTTTGACGGAGTGGTCAGAACTGTAGGGAGAAGGCATGAGAATCCCCAAGACATTCTCTGGTCCTAAGGCGGCGGTGGCAATAGCAGCCACAAGAGCAGAATCAATCCCACCACTCAAACCAATTACGACTTTTTGAAAACCACACTTACGGGTGTAATCCCGCACTCCTAGGACTAAGGCTGACCAAATTTCCTCGTCTAGGCTGGCTGGGGCTGGTGCTATTGCTGCCGATGGTGGAGACTGTATAGTTGTTTCTGGTGGGGTGACCAGATTCTGTGTTTCTCGGTCATATTCCACAATGACTAAGTCTGTTTCAAAGGCACGGGCGCGACATACCATCTCACCAGCCTGATTAAATGCTACACTACACCCATCAAATATCAGGTCATCATTGCCTCCTAGCTGATTGGCGTAGAGGATAGGTGTATGGTAACGGCTAGCGCTATGGCGCAACATTGCTTCCCGAGTTTTCTGTTTACCCGCGCTATAAGGTGAGGCGGACAGGTTGACCACGAGGTCTACACCCTGTTGAACTAAGTCTGTGATCGGATTGACTTGATAGCTGCGTTTTCCCCAAAACTCTTCATCGTTCCACAAGTCTTCGCAAATGGTAACACCGATTTTAATTGGAGAGTGGGCATTCTCAGTTGTGATTGCTGATGGCTGGTCATCAATGGTGAAGGAATTACTTTCCCGTCCTGGTTCAAAGTACCGGTTTTCATCGAAAACATCATAGGTGGGCAAGAGTCGCTTGTGAAAAATCTGCCGTACTTTTCCCCCCTCTAGTAGAGCAATGCTGTTATATAAAGGTTTGCCACCAGCAAGCTCTGCTTTGGTATTCGGTGTTACTGTCCCCACCAAAACAGCTAGAGACAATGGTAGCTGCTGAGCTAGTTGTTGCACTTGTGTAGTCATCGATTCTCGAAACTTGGGATTGAGCAGCAAATCTCGTGGTGGATAGCCACACAAGGATAATTCTGGTGTCAGCAACAGACGGACATCCTGACTCGCAGCAGTGTTGGCTACTTCAAGAATCTGTTGAGCGTTACCTGTAATATCACCAATGGTGGGGTTGAGTTGAGCGATCGCAATCTTCATCATTTTTGCTTGTTTTTTATAGTTTATGCCATCTACTTCACACAATCTTTAGTAATCTGGGTTTGGTTAGTAATTAAAGGCGAAAATATACAGTTGATCTCGTCTTTAAAACAAAGGCTTTTCTATAAAAATCAACGGTTTCATGATTAGCATTTTTTGTATTTATTGACTAGTGTTATTCTTCTTTTACTAAGTTAGTAAATAAACTCCAAAGCTTGCAGCTGATAGATTTGATAAATTTATGGGCACAAATAAATTTTAACAATTTCTAATTTTTAGAATCAGCTATGGGTCTCATTCCGAGAATTTAATTATTATTAATATATCGTTTTTTTTGAGAGGTAAGTATAAATTAGTTATAAAGTTTTAACGAAAGTAAACATAAACGCAAACTTGAACGTAAACCCTAACGCAAACCTAATCCTTGATAGTGTAGATTAAGTAATCAGAAATAAATCATGAACGTAGAAGAACTCGAAAACCGTTATCGAGAAGAGATTCAAAGTCTAGCCAACCAACTTCAAAATGCAGTTCTCGGACTGTCTCAGACAGAAGCAAAAATTGCTAAGATGGGACGGTCTATAGAGAATCTGAGCGAAATCATTGAGGAATTTATCCTACAGCAGAATCCAAAAAACTAATTCCATGACTGATGATCAAATTAATGTCAATGATTTCCCTAACAAAACTTACGGAACAACCCTATCTGTAGGGTGTGTTCTTAACGAACCCTACTACTTAAACGAGTTTGTCACCTAGTTTTGCGTAAGTCCTGCCTAAGACTTCAAACTCCTATGATATCTGGTAAAATCGGTATTGTATACCACAAGAGTGTTTGGCAGGCGGCTCAACCTTGTGGTTCTGAAGACAAATGACAAAAAAAGCTGACTGGATATCAATTGGTTATTTCTTCCTGTATGGCTTGTTCTATTTCTCTGAGAAGCGCTGGTTTGACTAGATAACGACGAGCTCCTAGTCTTAGAGCTCGCTTTTTGTCTGCTGGGAAGGAGTATGCAGAAAGGATAACTATAGGGATTGTTGCCCATTGGGATTTCTTGAGTTTTTCGATCAAGGTAAAGCCATCAACTTCTGGTAATTTGAGATCCAGCAGAATCAAGTCAGGTTGAAAGTCGGCGAGCTCTCGTTTAATAGTTAACCCATGGGGTAAAGCGCAAACGTCATACCCTTGCAACTGAAGGTATTCAGTGATAACTTCGCGATTGAAATCGTCATCCTCAATGAATAGGATTTTCTGAACCACAATTACAGATGTTTTTTCATTGCTACATAAATACCAACGGTTTATCCTTTAAACGAGCATATGCCTCTGCATCAAAGCGGTACAAACTTCATGGAAAACCTTCTCCATGAGACAATTATCAACTAGTGTCACCCAAGAATAATAGCTTTAAAAGACGACGGCTAAAATTATAATAATCCGAGATATTTTTCCAAAAAACTGTAGTGTACAGTTGATAAATACTATAGATAGTATTGAGGGGAAATACATCTCCGAACAGGTCAAAGGCGACAGGATTTTCTGCCAATTTGTTGCGCAAATGCCGATAACCATAGTCCAAAATTTGATTATGGTCAAAGGCGAGCTGCGGCACATGCTCGATGGAATACCAGGCAATACCACTGACATGATCTGTGTTGAATTTAGCTTCTTCTAGTCGCACTAGGGCAAAGTAACTGACGGATAGGTAACCCATGGCGTAGTGGTGGTTATAGGTAACCTCGACCCTAACCAATTCTGCTGGATAACGACCTAGTTTTCCGAAAGTGTACAGTTGCTCTAGGTACACGTTGTTAACTCGAATTTTCTCTGCCCAAATCCGTTCGCGTAGCGTGGCCATTCGCGTAGCGTGGCCGATTGGCCTTGGCCAATCGCATAGCGTGGCCATTCGCGTAGCGTGGCCGATTGGCCTTGGCCAATCGGCAGCATTGTCTAATGATTCTCCGTGCCACACAAAGGTTCCTGGTAAACTCCATTTACCAAGAAAGGCTTCCTCTTGGAGTACCAAAAGGCGGCTTTGTTGGGTATCGACGGAAAAAATCACATGACGGGCCCCGACCTGGACGTTGGCTAGAGCTGGTAGTTTGACCTTTATATTGCTGCTTTTGGTCATTGGTACAACTGCTCTTGATGGATATAGTCCTTAACCAGAGGAGTCAGTGCTGTTGTATCACCATTCTCACGATACGCTGTAGAGGAAACTGATGGTACCGTAATATTAGCGATCGCTAATTGTGCTCCTAGATGCTTCAACTTTTCTAAACTAGCCTGATCTACTCCATATCCTGAACGAGGTATTACCAGCAACTGTACTTGTTTTAACAATTGTTCAATTTGATACCAACGGGGCATCTGACGGACTAAATCAGTACCAATCACCAGAGTCAAGTTTGCCTGTAATCCCCAGTGCTGTTTAACTAGTGCTATGGTTTCCACGGTTCTCGGGCTACTTAAGTCGGGGCTGACACGGATCGGATTTTGATACGGGTCAATCTCCTCAATCAGTAACTTGAGCATGTGGGAACGTTGTTCGAGGGTGGTCTGATGAGACTTGAATGGATTATCTGAGGCCCAAACCACCACTTGGTCATAGTGATGGGATAACCACTGGAGAATAGCTTGATGAGCACAAGTTGGGGGATCTGCACTGGTACCAAACAGGGCAATATTGACCATAGTTAGTAAAAAGAAGGAAACAGAATGCGATGGACGTTCGCGTAGGGTCGGCTCTGCCGAGAGTCCCGCAATCGAGCGATGGACGTTCGCGTAGCGGAGGCCGTAGGCCACGCTTTCGCCGTAGGCGACGCTGCTTGAGGTG
The DNA here is from genome assembly GCF_982860115.1 of Moorena sp. NCBI lineage: Bacteria > Bacillati > Cyanobacteriota > Cyanophyceae > Coleofasciculales > Coleofasciculaceae > Moorena > Moorena sp. Next base: position 3,785 of record NZ_CEYLVT010000004.1, on the reverse strand, counting down.
CGAACGGCTCTGCCGAGAGTCCCGCAATCGAGCGAACGCTTCAACTGCTACACGCTATATATAGTTTATTTGCTTCAGCCCTGATACCAATGGTGATAGCCCCCTAGTTGATTGACCAAAAAATTTGGGTCTCAAGCCCCGTCCTTCTAGGACGGCTTTATTTTTTTGTGCTATGATAATTTTACGTAGAGTTATTCCACGTCAAAATGATCGTCTTAGAGTTTAAGGTCAAAGGGAATAAAACTCAATATACCCGTATTGATGAGGCGATACGTACTGCTCAGTTCGTGCGCAATAAGTGCATTCGTTATTGGATGGACAATAAAGGTGTAGGACAAAAAGACCTGTATCGCCATAATACGTGGCTTAGGGCTGAGTATTCTTTTGTTAAAGACTTAAACTCTCATGCCTGTCAGGCTTCAGTGGAAAGAGCTTACAACTCCATTTCTAGGTTTTACTACAATTGCAAAAAACAAGTTCCTGGGAAGAAGGGTTATCCCAAGTTCAAGAAATTCTCGAGGTCAGTTGAGTACAAGACATCTGGCTGGAAACTTTCACCTGACACTAAGTCTATTAACTTTACTGATAAAAAAGGGATTGGAAAACTTAAGCTCAAGGGAACTTGGGAGTTGTGGCGTTATGACCAAGAACTGATCAAGCGAGTCAGGTTGGTTCGTCGTGCGGATGGTTACTATGTTCAGTTCTGTGTCAAGGTTGATGTGAAGGAATCTTTAGAACCCTCTCATACCAACATTGGTTTAGATGTAGGTCTAAAAGAATTCTATACCGACTCAAAGGGAAATACAGAACCAAATCCAAGGTTTTATCGAAAAGGAGAAAAGCGTCTAAAATTTTATCAGCGCAGAGTTTCTCGCAAGAATAAAGGCTCATCCAATCGGAAGCGCGCCATTAATAGACTAGGCAGAGAGCACCTTAAAATAAGTAGGCAGCGTGAAGAACATGCAAAGAGACTTGCACGTTGCGTAATCCACTCTAACGACGTGGTCGCCTACGAAGATTTAAGGGTCAGAAATTTAGTAAAAAATCATTGCCTCGCTAAATCTATTAATGATGCAGGTTGGTACCAATTTAGAAAATGGCTGGAGTATTTTGGCACCAAATTTGGCAAGCAAACTGTAGCAGTTAATCCTGCTTATACTAGTCAGAATTGCTCCAACTGTGGTGAAGTAGTCAAAAAGTCGTTATCAACTCGAACTCATGTCTGTGAATGTGGGTGCGAGCTGGATAGAGACCATAACGCTGCCATCAATATTTTGAAAAGAGCCTTGGGTACGGTGGGGCACACCGGAACCTGGATCATCGATCCCAACGCTTTAGGAGAGGACGCCTCTACTTCTTCTGATTCCGGTCTGAAGAAGCAAGTGACCTCGTTGATCAAAGAATCCCCGTTCTTCTAGGACGGGGAGTGTCAAAGCTTACTTTCTCTTCTTCCCGCTGTTGTATCTCTTCGATCCCACCACAAATCATCTCTGTCAAAGTGCAACGCCCCTGAAACTGCGGGAGTTTCAACGACCCGACAACTGCTGCGATCTCACCTCGTTCGCGCAGCGTGCGCGTAGCGCTATCGCCACGGGCTTTGCTTGTTTCAACCCTATTGTTTCAAAATAAACACCGGATCCTGAGCGTTTAATTCAATTCCCTCCTGGTCAAAGAAATCCTTGATCATTTTACGAAGCACTAGCTTGATCAGGCGGTGCTTTCCAGGTTTAACTTTGGTAACGGTTCTTATGGACAGATCAAAATCCCCAAAGTCCTCAATTCCATCCACCTTGGTCGGTTCAAGTACCTCGGAATACTTCTCTTTTAACTGGTGTCCTACCTTTTCGATCACCCTGTACACATGATCCAGGTCAGCATCATATTCTATGCCAACTTCCACCACAGCATAGATATAGTCCTTGGAGTAGTTGGTAATTGAGCCAATATCCCCGTTCCGAATAATATACATTTGACCATTGAAGTGTCGAATACGGGTGGTTCTCAGTTCAATCGCCTCCACAATCCCCTCCGCGTCCCCTGTCTGGATATAGTCACCTACTAGGTAGTAGTTTTCAAAAAGGATAAAGAATCCACTAACCATATCGTTAATGAGATTCTGTGCCCCAAGACCAACCGCTAACCCCACAATTCCAGCCCCCGCTAAGATTGGGGTGGCATCAATTTCTATGGTATTGAGGATCAATATACCTGAACCGAAGTAAATCAAGTACTTCAGTAAACTCTCTAGTACGGGAATAATCGTTAACCGCTTCTTTCGCTGCACATCAGTCAGCTTCGGGGACCTCAGGAGTGCTTCTTGGAGGAACAAATTGGCGATTACGATCAAGCCACGACTCAGGGATATGATACCGATAATTTTGACAACTTTCGATCCATAGGTGGCTAAGTTAGCAATTATCTCTATCTGCTCAACCACCAGGGTGGCCATACTAACATAGATTACATATTCTAGGCACCGCTTAAAAAAAGGAACCAGATGCCTAAGATTGTTATATAATCGCAGGCTATTTTCAGGGCTAGAGTATTCAAGAATCAGGTTGTCTATGCTATCGATAATGATGACGACCGATCTTAGAATCAGCAACCCGATTCCAATAATCAGATAGATGTTCAGAAGAACGTACAGATACTTAGCTGTGGATTCTGGCACTTTGAGAAACTGGGTACACCAGATGACAGACAGCAGCCAGAGTCCACTGGTAAGGATTTTGGTTAAGTAACTGAACAAATCCTCAATGCTTTCATCACTAGCAGTGATTTGTTCTAGTTTCTTTGCCCGAACACAGCCATAGTTGAGGAAACGCTGCAAGGGTTTGATGGCGAAGGCAACTAGCATCAGAAGGCAGATGCATTTACCTAACCCAGTGCCAAGGGTTATCCAGAATCCTTTGGGAATATTGCTGACTAACCCGAGTGTGTATTCCTTGAGGTCTTTCCCGCGATAGATCAGCCAACCGTTGCCACCAACAATTACAAGGCATAGCGCTATACAACAGATAACGATCAGCGCCTGGAGGTTCCGGCGGAGGTTTTTAGCATTGCTGTTCACCTTTTGGAACCAAGCAACTCTGATCAGTTGCTTGAATAGTATACCCACCAGCAAGTTGACTAGATAGAAAACTACGATGACCAGGCTGACTTCAGCCAAGATAATAATTATGTTGTTCACTTAACAAATCAGCTCAACCTTTCAGTATAATACAATACTTTACTTATTAAATATAAATTATATTCTTAACTACTATTAAATTGATACCACTACAGGAAGGTTAATCCACCCCTTTATAGCCATAAGTTCATGAAGGTTTCAAAACGTTTTTCTTGGCAGTGTTCCATGGACAGGAGACGCCTAGGTCGATCTGGGCCATTTGAGCGCAACTTGAGCTGAGATCATCCCTTGAGCTTAACTTCACATTTTTTTAAAATTTTATTCATTATTTATCCCTATTTTTACTGATGCTTTATAATCTTTGCTTATAAGGTTTAATGGTCTATTGTTTTATTTAATGAAAAGATTAGACAGGTATCTAAACCTGGAAAAGCGAAGATTCAGATGATATCAACAGAAGTTAACCCTTCCAAAGCTGACTGCTGAGGGGCTGAGCGCTGAATGCTTACGAGTTATTAGTTTATCCAATTTATAGCACGGAAGTCCCGGTCATCAACCTGAGGATCTTACCTAAAAGCAATTGCTATTGCCCTATTACAGAGAATCGGGAATCGGGAATCGGGAATCGGGAATCGGGAATCGGGAATCGGGAATC
>NZ_CEYLVT010000003.1:49090-96944 GCF_982860115.1 Moorena sp. | reverse complement strand
GAGCAGGGAGCAGGGAGCAGGGAGCAGGGAGCATAAAAAAAATTGTCTACTTCATAGTCAGTAAAACCGCTTTATTAAATGTAAATAGTTTTAGTGCTTATCAAAAAAATAAATTAGTTTTAAAGGAGTAAAACTATGGCTTCGTGGTTGCAGTCAAATTTAATTGTTCTCTCTAGTGTGGTATTGATGTTTTTAGCCTCTTGCGGAAATAGTACACAGGATACTAATAAAACTACTTCTTCAGAGACAACTGCAAAAACTAATGAAGTTCACTCTTCCAATGATGGTCACAATCACTCCCACACTAATGGTGATGGTTACTCCCAAGGTGGTCAAGTGATTGAATCTGGCCCTTATCATTTAGAGTTGTTACCTATTGTCGAAAAACAGGGAATTCACTTAGACTTTTTTCTACAACAGGGTGAGGAACACAAAAGTGTATCTAATGCCAAAGTTAAGGCTCAAATCCAGTTACCAAATGGTGAGCAAAAAAATCTAGATTTCAGCTATGACAAGGCTGGTAAACATTACGCTGCTTTTTTACCAGGGAAAGCAACTGGGGAATATAAGGTGGTCATTCAAACTGACATTAACGGGGAAAAAGTCAACGGTCGCTTTTCATTTAAACAATAAATATTGAAGAACTTTTGTGGGTAAAGACATAATGAATCGTTTGGTTAGCGCATTACTAGTTAGTTCTACTTTATTTCTGGCTCAAAGTTGTTCAACACCAGTGCAGTCTGGAGATGCATCTGTTGAGGGAGATAAACACCATGGTCACCATAATCACAATGAGCATGGTCATCACCATGGTAGCCATGGTCACGGAAATAAACCATCAGTAAAGACTAAAGCTATACTAACGACTCCCTCAACGATTACTTTAGATAAACCAAATAATTTGGTAATTGATATTCAAGACTATGAGGGAAATGCTGTTCCTGATTTTGAGGTTTTCCAAGAAAAAATAATGCATTTAATTGTAGTCAGTGATGATCTTGATTTTTACGATCATATTCATCCTGAATACAAAGGTAATGGAAGGTTTGAAGTTGAAGCTAATTTTCCTAAACCTGGTGATTATACTCTTTTTAGCGATTACAAACCAACTGGAAACCCAGAGCGAGTTTCGGTGCTAAAAGTAAAAGCCCCAGGCATTAATTCATCTCTAAGTGATATAGAAATTAAGAATGCCAAAGTCTTTGGCAAGACCAAGGTTGAGCTGAGTTTTGATAAACCCAAAGTTCAGGCTAATGAAGAAGTGATGATTAGCTTTAACTTAAAAGATGCTACTAATAATAATCCGGTTACTGATTTACAACCTTATTTGGGAGAAGCTGGTCATTTAGTAATTGTTAAAAAATCAGAATCTATAACAGCATCTGATTACATTCATGCTCACGCACTTCCAGGTAAAACGACTGAACCGATACGTTTTGCTACCCAATTTCCTGAAAAAGGTAAATATAAAGTGTGGGGTCAATTTAAGCGTAATGGTGAGATTGTAACAGCTGATTTCTGGGTAAATGCACTTTGAGCAAATATCTTATTTGGTAACCACTCAGCAGTTGGCGATCAGCGATTAGCTGATCGCACTTACCAATAATCACAATAAGGGATATCATAATTACTCTACCGGAGTTGATCAGATTTATAAATCTTCTCCTGTCATCCTTTATCCTTGATACGTCAGCCTGGAAATGACCGAGTCTTCCTATCCCAATTACAGTGAACAGTTGCGACAACTTATGGCAAAAGTGGGTATTCCTAGTTTTAGGCAACTAAGTCTCAAAGCTGATGTTTCCGAGTTGCAAGTGAGGCGTTTGCGGAAAGGTCAGGTCTCGCAGATGCAGCTAAAAACGCTGCTCAAACTTGCTCAAGCGTTGCAGGTGTCGGTGAATCAGTTACTGGTTATGTTTTTGCCAGATTCTGTTTCTACGTCACAGGAGGAAGACTCAACATTAAAGCAGGAGTACCAGCGTCTGGAACAGCAGTTGGAACAGCAGCGCGAAACTTTAATGCAGGAGTTTCAGCAATCTAGTTTACAAGTGCTAGAATCCTGGCTAGTGCAATGGCCCACTGCTGCTTATGCGGCACAACAGAATCAGCAGTTACCAGCTGCGAGATTATTGCCCCTGGTAAAGCCAGTGGAACAGTTGGTACAAAAATGGGGTGTGGATGCGATCGCATCTGTAGGGGACGAACTTCCTTATGATCCACAACAACACCAACTCATGTCAGGCACTGCTCAACCAGGTGATCGGGTTAGGGTACGTTACACTGGCTACCGCATTGGTGATAAGTTGCTGCATCGTGCTAAAGTCAGTCCAGCTTAACTAACTGCTTTGATACCATTGAGATGCCCATCTTCCATATTAACAATCCGGTCAGCAATATCGAGAATTCGATTGTCGTGAGTAACCAGTAAAATTGTACATCCTTGTTCTTTAGCTAACTGCTGCATTAAATCCACCACTTCACGACCGGATTTACTGTCTAGGGCTGCTGTTGGTTCATCTGCTAAGAGTATCTTGGGATTACTCACTAAAGCACGAGCGATCGCGACTCGCTGTTTTTGCCCTCCAGAAAGTTTATCTGGGTAGTAATTCACCCACTTACCTAACCCCACTGCTTCCAATATAGCTACTGATTTAGTCATAGCATCTTTAACAGAAAGTTCTGGGTGTAGTTCTGCTGACATTTGCACATTTTGGCGAGCTGTTAAACTCTTGAGTAAGTTATGAGCCTGGAAAATATAGCCAATATGACGCCGCACTGCTATCAAGTGTCGTTTATTGGCTCCGAGGAGTTGCTGTCCTAGAATTTTGAGACTACCAGCTTGAGGCGATCGCAATCCTCCGATTAGGGTTAGTAATGTCGTCTTACCCGATCCAGAAGGACCAGTCATCAACACAATTTCTCCTTGGTGGATGTCTAGGTCAATATCAAACAAAACCTGTTTCCGTAGGAAACCTTTACCAAAGTAATGGTTAAGATGCTTAATGGATACAACTGGTTCGTCCACCATGACAGTTTTCGTTCCTACCTAGTTATTAGTTATTGATTATAGTTTTAGGGATAGTTTAAAAAATATCAGCGGGATCGGCTGCTTGGAGTTTCCCAATCGCGATCGCACCGGAAATACAACACATGATAAGCGTCAGAATCAAGACTGTCACTGCCCTAGCTAGACTCATAGCTATGGGTAAACTAGTAGCATTTTTCGTTAAACTATACAACCCTAAGGCTAGTCCATATCCAGGAAAATAACCTAAAATTGCCAGAATTATAGCTTCTTGAAAAACGACAATCAATAGATAGCTTGTTTTATAACCCATGGCTTTGAGGGTAGCATACTCAGGCAAATGATCCGCGACATCAGTATATAGAATTTGATAAACAATCACTGTACCCACGATAAATCCCATCGCGCTACCGAGGGTAAAAATAAAGCCAATAGCTGTACTACTTTGCCAGTAAGCTTTCTCCCAATTAACAAACTCTTCCTTGGATAAAACTCTAACATCCTTGGAAAGTTCGCGCCTCATCTTCTCTACAACTATCTCCACATCTAACCCTGGTTCTAATTCAATCAAACCGATATCAATCAGTCCTCTATGGCGGTCAGGGAAAAGGCGGAAAAAGTTTAAATCACTGGTGATCACATTTCCATCTGCTGCAAAGGAAGCCCCTAGGGTAAATAAGCCCCCTACTCGAATGCGACGTTCTTTGACTTCAGTGGTTATCTCTTTGCCCTGATTAAACTCTTCCGCAATAGGACCATATTCAGGTCTGGAGCTGTCATCGAACAAAACTACATCTGGTATTTTTATCGTATCCAGATTGCTGGTTACTCCAGATAAATTGAAGACGTTGTCAGTAGGATTAAACCCAATCACAAGTACATTACGACTTTCACGGGTTTGAGGATTTTTCCAGAGGGCATAGTCCATATATATCCCACGGATCGATTTGACCCCATCAAATGCAATACTTTGATACAACCTGCGACTAGGAAAACTTTTCATAGCGAGTGTTGCTTGGGACTGGGGACTAATCAAAAAAATGTCACCCTGTAAGCTATTATGTAGTGTCACATTACTTTCAAACAGGGCATCCCGAAAACCCATTTGCATAAACATTAAAATATCGGCAAAAGCAATTCCTGCCAGTGCCACCAGCAAACGCATTTTTTCATGGCTCAATTGTAACCATGCTAAAGGTATTTTCATGATTAATAGTTACTGGTTAATTACTATTTTTTAATTCAAAATCAAAACTTAAAAATTAATAGCATTATCATTGGTAATTTTTCCCACCGGATCTAAGCCCTTGAATTCATTTATGGGGTAGTTTTTAATTTTGAATTGATAATTTTTAATTGGAGCCAAGCGATTGACTAATCATTAATAACTATTTTTATGATGACTTGGGAGTTAGTTAAATCAGTAACGGTCTTGCTGTCTTCTGGATTGAGACGAATATCTACTTCGACAACTCTGGCATCTACGTCAGCGGCTGGATCAGTGTCAAGAACATCCTGTTTGTCAATTTGTTGCCCAATTCTAACTACAGTGCCATTGAGTTTACCCTCAAATGCCTTGCTTTCACTAATAATAGTTACTTTCTGTCCTAGCTTGACTTTACTAATATCACTTTCGTAGACTTCAGCAACAACCATCATTTGGTCAGTTTGCCCTAGTTCCACAATTCCCTTTTCTTGATCTACGGTTTCTCCTGGATAAGTGTTAATTTTCAAAATTTGACTATCTAGTGGAGAATGCACGTAAGCAAATTTTAATTCTGCTTCGGCTTGCTTAACTTGTGCCATAGCCATTTCTAGCTCTGCTTCAGCTTGTTTAATATCTACTAGACGTACTTCTTTAATCTCTTCGAGGGTAGCTTTGGCTTCGTTAATCTGTGCTTCTACCACAGCTAGGGTCTGGTTGCGGTTGACAATAGCTTCTTTGAGTTGTTCCCTGAGGGTGCTTATAGTTTGGCTGCGGTTGGCTATGGCTTCACTGACGCTCTCTTGGGCAGTTTCTACGTTTAGGCGGCGGCTGTCCAATTCGGAAATTGCGATCGCACCGTCTCGTTCTAACTGGTCATAGCGCTGAAAATCTGCTTGCACATTCCTTAACTGAGCCTCTAATCGCCTGACTGTGGCATCTTTCTCTTGTTGTGTTTCTTGCAGCTGAGTCTGTAAACGGTCAATGCGAGTTTGTAGCGCCTCCTTCTGCCCCCGATACTCTGCCTCTAGTCGTTTAATCTTAGCCTCCTGAGCAGCAATGGTGCCATTTTTAGCACCAGCTTTGACTTTCTCCAAGTTCGCACGGCTTACTTTAACCTCCGCTTTCGCCCGTTCTAAATCGGCTTGTAAGCGTCCGCGATTTTCCATGATGGCAATCAATTGATTGGCACCTACTTTATCCCCTTCCTTAACCAGTAACTCAGCCACCCTTGGTGCTTGAAAAGTTGTTGGAGCAGCTAATTGAATAACTTCCCCCTCAGGTTCGAGACGTCCTAGAGCAGTTACAGCTCGGATAGCTGGGGTTGTACTGGGGGATGGCACTGGTTCTGGCGGGCGCTCACGGACCATTTCCAAACTATATCGGCTAGCGACCACAGTTGCCAGAATCCCAACACCAGCCAGTACAATCACCCAACGGCTTAGGGGCTTTGATAATCCCTGATCTTTTATCCCAATCTTTGGCTCCATGACTCCTCCCGTTAAATCAACTTCTGTCGGTTATATGAGCCATAACTATCTCTTGTGTGCCATATTATATGGCTCCTTACTATTTAATTTATCATAAAGTAAATACATGATGAGCACCGCTAACAAATTTTTTGAGCAATCCCTCATTACTGGGTCAGTTGAAATTCAGCAGATTGCATAGCAGGGGTTCCCGCTCGCAACTTTGCTAAAAGTTTAACGAAGGTTTTCTTTTCTGCGCCAGTCAGGTGAGCCATCAAACCTGTCACCCGATTAAAGTGGTCGGGAAGCATTTCCTTCAAGAACTGCCAACCGTTTGGAGTCAGCTGAACCATCAGCATCCGTCGGTCATCTGGGTGGGGCTGGCGTTTAACTAACCCTTGACGTTCGAGACCATCGAGCAGACCTGTGATCGTCCCACGAGTAACACCAGCCTGTTGAGCACATTCGGAAGGAGTCAACCCTAACTCACCAGCTTTGTGTAATAGCATGAGTACGGTAAACTTACCGATTGATAACTCGTAGCGACCCAAATGAGTGTCAATCGCTTCGTAGATCTCAGTGGTAGTTTTCAGGAACGACAGACAAGTAAACACTGATGCTATATCTAGCTCAGGGTACTGTCTCGCTAAATTTAGCAGTTCCTGCTCTGAGGGAAGGTCACGTTTAGTGAACATAGTCTATCCCCTTAAAAAAGTTTGCCGACTTATTATTATCGTGCCTTACTATAGTATTTCTCAAATAGGTGAGGTATACAAGTTGTGGATTTAAGGGAACAGGGAATAGGCAATAGGCATGCTAGCAATAGGCATGCTAGCAACAGGCAACAGGCAACAGTAAAATTCTGTCTACTCTCTTGGTGCGCGTTCCCTAGGCGTTCGCGGAGCGGCGACCTAGGAGTTGGGAACCTCGCGCCTTGTGGCACCGCCTCATTAATATGAGAACCGCTATATATCCGTGGGATTTGGCCACCGTACTTGAGGGGTTAAATACGCTACAATTCAACCAAACTGGGTGTTTAAATTCCCTATGCTTGACACATTCTCGACTCAACTTTATCAACTCCAACAATTCGCTAATAACCTGGTTGACAGTCAACTGACTCACCTGAGCCTAGTCAGCATCGCCATCATCTTTGCTGCTGGGTTGCTGACTAGCCTAACCCCCTGTATGCTATCAATGCTACCCATCACGATTGGCTACATCGGTGGTTATGAAAATCAAGGACGGCTGCAAGCTGCTACCCAATCGGTATGGTTTGCCTTAGGCTTAGCCACAACCTTAGCTGCATTAGGAATTATCGCAGCATCTATCGGGCGAGTCTATGGTCAAATCGGTGTTGGCTTACCGATTATTGTCAGCCTAATCGCCATTATTATGGGGTTGAATTTACTAGAAGCACTACCGCTACAGTTTCCAACTTGGGGTGGTATGGATTGGATTTCCCAGGAATGGCCGAAAGGGTTACGCTCTTATCTAATTGGTTTGACCTTCGGTTTAGTCGCTTCACCTTGCAGTACACCGGTATTAGCAACGTTACTGGCTTGGGTTGTCTCAACTAAAGATTTAGTCTTAGGTGGTGCCTTGCTGTTGTCTTATACAGCTGGTTATGTGGCACCCTTGATCTTGGCAGGTACCTTTACTGCTTCAATTAAACGATTATTAGAATTGCGACAGTGGTCGAGTTGGATTACACCAGTAAGTGGTGCGCTATTGGTGGCATTTGGTGTGTTTTCGTTGTTGTCTAGGATTCCTGTGGGAATTTTTTGACTGAGTACTGAGTGCTAAGTGCGTCGTCAGCTATCAGCTAATGCGCTACGCACACGCTACTTGAGGTGCTATCAGCTAATGCGCTATGGGCATATACTTACTGATCTTATTTTCCTAAATCTGCTCATCTTATTAAGAAAACAAGTAATTAACTAGACTTTATATGACTTTAGAAAACACATCAGAAAATTCATCAGAAAATTTATCAGAAAACACATCAGAAAACACATCATTGACTAGCAGTAGGTTGTGGCGTCGCTTCGTATCAGTGCTGGCTAACTTACGCCTAGCGATTATCTTGCTGCTTGCGATCGCATTATTTAGCATCAGCGGTACAGTTATTGAACAGGGGGAATCTCTGGCCTTTTACCAAGCCAATTATCCTGAAGACCCAGCGTTGTTTGGTTTCCTCAGCTGGAAAGTGTTGTTGCTCCTAGGCTTAGATCATGTCTACCGGACTTGGTGGTTTTTGTCCTTATTAGTTTTATTCGGTAGTAGTCTGACCGCCTGTACTTTCACTCGTCAATTTCCAGCTTTAAAAGCAGCCCGGAATTGGAAGTTTTACAAACAACCCCGCCAATTTGGGAAACTTGCCTTGAGTGTAGAGTTGGACAAGGGGTCTTTTACTTCCCTCACTGAGTTGTTAGAGAAGCGGCGTTACAAGGTATTCCAAGAGGGGGATACTATCTACGCCCGTAAAGGAATTATCGGACGGATTGGTCCAATTGTAGTTCATGCCAGTATGTTGATTATCCTGGGAGGGTCAATTTGGGGGTCAATGACAGGATTTACTGCTCAGGAAATGGTTACCAGTGGTGATACATTCCAAGTTAGAAACATTATTGATGCCGGTCCGTTTGCTTGGCCCCAAATCCCCAAAGATTTGTCAGTGCGGGTGAATCGCTTCTGGATTGATTACACTCCGTCTGGGGATATCGATCAATTTTACTCCAATCTGTCAGTTTTGGATAGTCAAGGTGAGGACGTTGACCAAGAGACGATTTATGTGAATAAGCCCCTAAGATATCGAGGTGTCACCTTTTACCAAACCGATTGGGGGATTGCTGGGGTTCAGGTGCAGTTGAATAATAGTCCAATTTTCCAGCTTCCTATGGCACAACTTCCCACTAATGGTGAGGGGCGGATTTGGGGAACTTGGGTTCCCACAAAACCTGATTTAAGTGAAGGGGTATCCCTTTTAGCTAGAGACTTGCAGGGAACGCTGTTTGTCTATGATGGAGCGGGTAATCTCGTTTCAAGCGTTCGTCCTGGTATGGGGATTAAGGTCAATGGGGTGATACTGAAAATTAAAGATGTCATCGGCAGCACTGGCTTACAAATTAAAGCTGACCCCGGTATTCCCTTTGTTTACACTGGCTTTGGCTTACTGATGTTAGGGGTACTGATGAGTTATGTCTCCCACTCTCAGATTTGGGCATTACAAAAAGGCGATCGCTTTTATATTGGTGGGAAAACCAATCGTGCTTTGGTCACCTTTGAACGGGAATTGATTGAGATTTTAGAGCAGGTCGGTGAATCCTCCCAGACGGTAGAACCTTTACTGGCTAAATCTGCTTAGTATTTAGCGATGCACCAACGGAACAGGGGAGGGTTCCCGGGTGGTCAGTGACATTTCCATCTTCGAGCCTCCTTTCTATTTTGTCTAATTCACATTAGGCGTTAGTGATAAAATAATCAATGTCTGTCGCCTCTTCAATTGAACTGGCATCTCCTACGATAGCAAATGTTCTTTCTCCTTCTAGAGGAGACCTCAGGGGGTAACAGGCAAGCTAAAATCCTTACTGGGAGTACTTTAAGCCGATATGTTACTTAATCGGTGCGCCTTCCTTAGGCGAATTAAATTCGCTACAGGTGCGATCCAAGGGCTAGTAAATCGCCCTTGGATCGCACCTGTAGGTGTGCACCTAGAAGATACATACTGTTTTGGCCTGAGCTTGGAGGTATTTATAAGGGTTTGAGCTTATAGAAAATCATTCGTAGGGTCAATTTGCCAGTTTATCTTTGCTAAGAGAACTGGCATCAAAGCCATAGATAGTAAACTTTTCAGGGCTAATGTCACCCCCTCAGGTAAAATTGACTTGGTCAATTTGAGCGCTGACAAGCAGTTACTGAAATAGTTTCAAATTTTTGGAGAGGTCTATTAAGTCCCCTGATAACGGTTGTGAGGTAATTTACGTGTTGGGTTTAAGTGTGAGCTTAAGTTCGGCTAATTCCTTCAACAGTTGGTCGATCAGCTTTTGGTGCAGTATCACGACCACCAACTGCTCTGTTGTCAGTGGCTTGAGTTGGGGGGGAGCTAGTTTTTCGGGTTTCAGTTGTTCGCTGATGCCGCTACCACAGGTGCGACCCGTGGCGAATTTAATTCTTAATGCGGAAAGCGCAAACCGGATTTCAATATTTTGTCAACCACCCTCACCTAAATTCTTACATTTCATATAAAATCATTGGGGGCACAATAACTATAAAATCATTGAAGGCACAATAACATTGAGCAATCTTGGCAATAAAATCCATATACAGTGTGTCAAAAAAATTAAACACACTTTATATGGATTAATAAGCATGGCTTGATCTCAAGGTTTGAGTGTTCGACAAAACCCAAAATCAGGTTGCAGATTGCGTCCTGCTATCACCAGTCACCACTAAGTTTGGTGAATAACTCGTTGTGTCCAACGTCTAACCAAGCTACCACTCTCAGCGAACTGAAAACCAGCTTTGCAACGCCCCTAAATTAAGGACAGCAAATAGCTGAGTAATCATGTCGTCAGAGAAAAGTAATCAAATTTGAGAAGTTATGAGGTCAAAGTAGTGAGGATCCTCTTAATCTGCACTGAGAAGCTTCCTGTTCCATGTATTCGAGGAGGTGCAATCCAGACTTATATTGACGGAATACTACCTTATCTAAGCAAGTTTCATGACGTTAGTGTTTTTTCTGTCACTGATAAAGATTTGCCCAATCAACATGTCCTGAATGGAGTCAGCTACCAGCGCTTCCCGACAGGTGATAGTGAGGCTTACTACCAAGCAGCTGCTAAATTTGTAGCTGAGGAAAAATTCGATTTAGTCATTCTTTACAATCGCCCTAAATACTTACCCTCTATTGCTGCTGCTAGCCCTAGTAGTCAGTTTCTCCTGAGCATGCACAATGAAATGTTTCATGAGGAAAAGATTAAACCTGAGGTTGCTGAGACTTGTTTAGAGAAGGTCAGAGGAGTCATAACAGTCAGCAAATTTATTGCTGATGGAATTGCCGATCTCTTCCCTGACTACCGACATAAACTTCACCCCGTATATGCAGGAGTTGACTTAGAAAAGTTTCAGTCCCGATGGTCACCGGAAGGATCTAGACGTCGCAAAGAATTGCTAAGTTATCACGGATTGACCGATCGCAAAATCGTTGTCTATGTAGGTCGATTAAGTATTAAGAAAGGACCCCATATCCTAATTTCTGCCTTACCCCAAATTCTAGAACAACACCCATCAACATTTCTTTTTATAGTGGGTAGCAAATGGTACGGCAATAACCAGGAAAATAAATATGTTCGTCAACTGAAAGAACAAGCAAAAACCTATGAAGAATCAATTTACTTGACTGGCTTTATTCCACCTGCAAATGTCCAGAAGTACTTCCTCATGGGTGATATCTTTGTTTGTGCATCTCAATGGCAAGAACCTTTAGCACGAGTTCATTATGAAGCAATGGCAACAGGTCTTCCTATGGTTACCACAATGCGAGGAGGAAACGCAGAAGTAGTCATCCCAGGTATGAACGGTCTCTTGATCAGTGACTATGAGAATCCCGATGCCTTTGCAGAACCAATTAACTCTTTATTGTCCAATAAAGAGTTAGCTGAAAAAATGGGACGATACGGACGCCATCTGGGTGACAAGTATTATGGTTGGGAGCGGGTTGCGTCAGACATTTCCCGGATTATTTCAGACTGCTGCCTATCCTAAGGATAGCAGGGTAATCCCATTAAAATTTGTCAACTGGGTATCAAAAACCTAGCACAGTTTTAAATCATACCTTCATCCCTTCTTCGGCTCATGAAAGCGTCATGAAGAGTTGGCACATTTGGTATTATTGGCAGGGTAAGGGAGAACTTCGTATCACCACCGGTAGTCGCTCATGGGGGGGACCCCCAAGACCGCGCTACCTCATCACGACACGGATCTTGCCCTTCCATAGCACGGGAATGGCTGTGATCTCATTGGACTTGCTCAAGGGCCCGTTTTTGAGCTAACACCAGATGATGTTCACTCACCCAGGCACTCACCCTGTGTAAGGCAATGAGATTGCTTTTCTCGATCGTAGGAACGCCGAGCAGTTAAACCCATCAATATTGATCAGCTTAATCTCTAGCTGGGTGGGTTACTGCTCGACCCAACTATTGAAGCATTCATGCAACTGAGTTGGGTCAATCAATGCCAAGACTACCGAAAAGGTATCCTGAGATGGAATACTATGGGGCAATTCCAAAAACCTCTCTAACCATTGCTGTTTCGCTTTGCCATAGGTTTCAATGGCTACCATATTATCTGCCCCAGACAGAACCCCCAAGATGGCGATGGTCACAATATCTACAAGTTTATGCTTGGGTTCCGGTTTGAATCTCGGGTCATCCAATGACGCTATGAATGAGCTGTTTCATCCTTTCCTGAAAGGGGTGATGGGGTGGGAGCACCAAAGCCAAGGGACATCAGGGGTGAGAGCATGTGAACAGACTAATTTAATCTCTATCCAATTTCCTGGATTCTGGAGAGATTGTCTAGTCTGAATTGAACCACAGCCAACTTTTGCAGCAACGTGTGTTTTGTCAAGTACAATTTATACAAAATAGGTGGGATTACCCTGGAATTTTAGCTTGCATGTCACCCCCTGAGGATACTATCATGTCCTTGGTAATTATTTTGATGCAGAAGTGTTGAATGTCAAAAAAGTTGTTTAATATGATAAAATCATCAAAGCTGTAAAATTTATACTCGTTAAGTATGATTTAAATAAGTTTTCCAAAAATCATAAAAGATATTTTTAAAATGTTTCCAAAAAAAGATTATCCATCTTTCAGTACCTTCTCATTTATGTCTTGTTGATTGGAGTATCTAATAGATAAGAGTGTCGTCAATAATATGCGAGATTTATTTAAACGGCTAAATAGTCAAGGAATAGACTTAATAAGTCCTAACTTTTTTAAAGCGGTTAATAAGAGAAAAACTTTTTTTATTCAAGAAATAACTCATCAATTAAAAAGGCAACTCAATCCCATAAAAAATAAAGTTCAAAGCCGAGATTTATTTCCGAATACGAAGCGTGGCCTAAGGCCGATAGATTCAACTATAATTACTTTAAAAAGTAACCTATCATGGAGCCAAGGATATCATCAAGTTAAATTAGTTTGTGGCTTGGACATTTGCCGTTCAGACGTAGGGGGAATAGTTATTCATTATTCAGATTTATAGCTATTTAATCGGTTATTTAAGATGACAGCTAATAGAAATAGCCGTTCGCGCAGCGTCGGCTTGGCCGTAGGCCACGCTACGCGAACGCCGAAAGATTTTGGAAAAACAGCATATGTCTCAATAAATTACCTATGTACATTGGTTTACAAAACTAATTTGGTGAAAGTAAAATAGGACTTTATAGGGTTAATTTATGAAAATATGTAAAGTTTTGTTGCGCGATTCAACATTTCTGATTTTGACGACGTTGATCTGTTTCTCTACTTATGTCTGCTAATACCGCAAACTCATCCAACATGGACTGCAGTACTTTTTAAAGAGTAACAGTTTCAGTAGCAAAACTATCGTGGACTGCCTAAAACTAGCTAGTTTTTCAGAAGACTACATTCAGTATTTCATGATAGTAGGACTACGACAGAGCAATGATTATTATTGAAATTATTTTTGTTTGGCTGCTTATAATATGAACAATAAAAAAGATACTCCTACTCCTCTTATTGATAACAAACAACGAAAGAAAGTTAAAATAGTTGAAAAGTTGGAAGTTCGTCGTTTTTCTACTCTCTACATTCTCCAACGATTTATTATTTACTATTTAGGTATACAACGTCGCCGAATTACAAATAAGCCAGACATAAACAAGACTGCGAACGAGCTGCGTGAGCTCTTTCAAGATTTGGGAGGCTTCTGGGTAAAAACGGGTCAGTTGTTAGCATTGCGGACCGATCTTTTCCCAGAAGAGGTTTGTGAGCAGTTAATACGTCTTCAGTTTGAAGCCATTGGATTCCCTATGGCTTTAGTTAGATCAACAATTGAGTCAGAGCTAGGAGCACCCATAGAAAAAATATTTCAAGATTTTGATGAGACTCCTTTGGCAGCTGCATCAATTGGTCAGGTTCATCGAGCAACGTTGCGAAGGAAAAGAAAAAATGTTCCGGTAATCGTTAAAATTCAACGTCCAAATCTAAAAGAAGCGTTCCAGCGAGATTTGGATTTAATTAAAGCCATTGCCCAAATTTTAATTTCTTTTAATGTTCTGAGTTACCTACGTTTAGATGAAGCAGTATCGGAGTTAGATAGAATTTTTAATGAGGAATTAGATTATCGCTATGAAGCATCTAATACTCGTAAGATGAGAAAAACCCTAAAAGAGCATAAAATATATGTTCCAAAGATTTATGACAAATATTCTAAACGTCGAGTTTTAGTTATGGAATATATCGATGGGGTTCTTGCCTCTGATTATATTAAAGTATCGAATAGGGATCCCGTCAGACTCTCTCAATGGGAGGATGAAAATGACTTTGATGCTGAAAAAGTAGGTGAAAAGATATTTATTTCATTACTTCGACAAGTATTTGAAGATAACTTGTACCATGGAGATCTACATCCAGGCAATATTATTTTCTTGCGTCGGAGCAAAGTCGTATTCATTGACATGGGTAGCGTGGGATCCCTGGATACGGATTTGAGGGTGACTTATAATGAGTATACCAATGCATTGACATATGGAGATTATAGCAAAGCGTCTGATTATATCATGCGGTTGGCTGTTGATATTCCCAGAGTTAATATACCTACAGTCAGGGCAGAGATGTCGCGTGGTATGGAGAATTGGTCCTCCAAAGCGCAACTTAAAGGGATAGACTTTAAAGAAAAGTCTTTTGGTGGGGCAACGGCTGACTTATCTAAACTGCTGGCCAAATATCGTATCCCAAATAATTGGACTTTTCTCAAAATGAGTCGATCTTTTTTAACTCTAGATGGTACACTGCAGTACCTATTACCTGAATTTGATTTTTTCAAGACATCTAAAAAATATAATCGCCAGGCAGATAAACGTTCTCTCAAACAAAGTTTAACCCCAACAAGTATTAGAAGTTCGATTAACCAGTTCTTTGACACTATTAGCGAGTACAATAACCTGATTTTACCTCAGTTGCGAGAACGAACCATCGCATTTGAGTTAACCAGTAATATTTTTGCACTGTTGCTGGTAGTAGGTTTTCAATCTCTCGCCTATTTACTCCTAATAACTGAACCAATTGCAGTTTATATTTTCGTTTATCAACATTATTTTAAAGTGATTGAACCTATTCATACTCAACTGGCTGAAGAGTTGGTTCAACAAATTCCCCATCTTCCATATCTGGAATGGATTGGTATTTTTATACTGATTGGCCTCAGTGCTAAAACACTGCTTGCGGGGGCAAAAGTTTTGGAGCGTAAAGACTTTCCTCAGAAACTATAACAGAGTACTCATAAGTGTGGATCTGAAATTCCAGCCTATACAATCGTTTTTCCTATTGTTTGCATTATGGTTTATGGGTACTGGTTCCATCGAATCTGAAGGAGAAAGGCGTTGCTGATTCTGGGTATGCTTTCGCCCCCCTAGGGCATGTGTTAAAACTCGTTATATCCTAAAAGTACTGTGATCAATGGATGCATTAGATGAATCGAGGGGACGTGAAGTTTTGAACAGTGGGAGAGGTTAAAACCCTTGACCTGAATTCTTACTATGAAATGATGCACTTTCCCTATTCACCTCAGTTTAAGAGCTGATTTGTAAAGAAAATCTAAAGCTAACTCGAAGCCTGGCTGAGTGACTTGTAATCTAAAATAGAAGACGAGTTAAACCCTATATCCATGAGTCGTTTGCCTCAAATCTCCAATCATCACCGCCAACCCTATCCAAGGGATATGAGTGATGTAGAATGGGAAGTGTTGCGATCGCTTATACCGAAGCCGAAGGGATTTGGGCCTCTGAGGAGGGTAAACTTGCGCTCCTATCATCAACTGGATCTGCTATGTGCAGCGTAGTGGATCCCAGTTGAACATGCTGCACCATGACTTTCCAGCTCACCCAACGGTCTATGGTTATTTCCGTAAATGGCAACCGCTTTGGGTATGGGCTGAAAATCCATGGCCAATTGCGTCATTCACTCCGATAACAAATGGGAGGTGAAGAAGACTCCAGTGTAGCGCTAACGTAGCGTCGATCTTTGCCCGAATCGCCAATTAATGACTCCCTGACTGGCTTGTTGAGGTTTTGTTTACAAATTAGCTCTAATTCTTGATCAGTCATGTTTTATGCGATAGAATCACCTGTAGTAGTTAAATCAATCTAGGAACCTAAACGTTATGGCTGATAGTGAGGGAATTAAGAGCGCTGTCATTCTACGCAGTGAAGATGATTTTGGAGGCACACCTGAGTTATTGTCTGGGTCGACAAGTAAGAAGAGTAAGAAAAAAAAGAAGAAGAAGCAGGCAGCAGGTTTAAAGCCTCTTGAGAAGGCTGTGTTTAAACAAGCAAAGCGTCTCGACGAGGCAAGTAAGGTCTATAAGGACCGCCATGAGAAGTCCAATCGTAAGAAGAAAAATGGTTGGATTAAGGATTTTGGAAAGAACTATACCAAGAGTATGTCTAAGTTAATGAAATTTTAGTTTGGTTTCTGCTCTACCTTTAACTTCGGCTGCATCTCATTGTCTTGATCCAGTCGCTCATTGGGGAAACCTCCAAGACCGCGCTGCATCGCTTTTGCAGTTTGACCTGGTGGTTCCTTAAGGGACGCACTTTACCAAAACTGGCTACAGCTTGCGTCTTGGCGAGCCCGTCTTATCACGCACCCTAAGCCACTTTTTGACAACTATGAGATGCACCCTTAACTTCGATGTAATGGGTCATTTAATGGCTATGTTGAAGGCAAAAAAGCTTGAGTTCTTCAAAAGTTTTTGGAATGATCATTACATCACTTTGAAGTTTTTTAGAAGGGCAGATCTGGGCATGATACAACTTTTGACAAAGCTTGCTAAAATTTAGTTAGGAGAACGTTCATGAGTACACTTCAGAAAGAAAACACCATTATCCTAGACATGGGATCGGCAAAGAAAGATGATATTAAAGATTTGCAATATGGTGAGGGTAGGCTTTTTAAGAGGATTGCTAAAGCCATTAGCGAATTGAAAGAGAGTGGTGAAATTGCAGAAAATGCTCAACCAGTAGTTGTTGTGGTCAAGAAGAAAAACGAGAAAGATTTTTAATCGATCTTGAGGAGTAATACGAATTTACGTCATGGGCTTCGTAGATTTGTGTTTCAGAGTTACACTGAGTTGCTAACTCAAGTCCGCTTGACTTTCAGCCAAGATTGAGTCCGCCTTTAGCCAAGCTATTGTTATTGGCTACTTCAATGGATCTGCATCGGGGGCTTTATGCCCAATCTAACCAGGTTAATTGAAGATATATAGGAACTTCTACTTCTTGTACTGGTCATGTTCAAGTAGATTCGTGAACTCCCCCAACTTAATTCGTTTAAGTTGGGGTTTATAGCGTAGCATTTTGCCAAGCTACGGGAACACGGAAGAATGCCGAAGGTGCCCTTGACCCGTAATTAAATTACGGGTCAAGGGCACCTCAACGTTATCCTTAGTCGATTTGAGAGTACTCTATAAATCAGGTTTCGTACAAAACCTGATTTAATTTTTGTTTAAAGTCAGCGGAAAATTTGTTGACTTTGAACAAAAAAAACTGCTTTAGGATGGGATTTAGTCGAATTTCACAAAAAATTGAGTTAATGCAATTTTTGTCTGTTACCATTTCTACTAAATTAGATGCGTTTACCCTGGTAAATGTTCCTCTTTGGAAATTTTAAGAATACCATTGCTGCTGCGATCGCGTCCCTAAAAAACGACGAGGCATTCTTTGAACAACTGTTTGGTCGGTTTATCCCTTTCGAGAAGCTTCCTTATAGAATTGACTAATTGGAGTCCACAGCCTGGAACCCGAACTGTTGTAGATCTCGACGCTTGAGGAAGATTCTGATGCAGGATGTAGCTGTCATCTTTGATATGGATGGTTTACTAATTGATAGTGAACCGTTTTGGTCTAAGGTGGAACTAGAAGTCTTCAATGACCTTGGCATTCCCATGAACGAGAGTATGACTTCTCAAACAACGGGTTTGCGAAACGATGAGGTAGTCAAGTATTGGTATGCTCGATTTCCTTGGACTGGTATGAGCCAAGCTGAGGTATGTCGAAGAATGATCGCTCGGATGAGTGACCTATTGATGACCATGGGACAAGCGATGCCAGGTGCAATTGAAGCCGTAAACTTGTGTCGGGCATTAAACTTACCCCTAGCCCTAGCCACTTCATCTCCCATGGGTCTAATTGATACAGTACTCAAACGGCTCGATTTAAACGATGCCTTTGATGTGATTACATCAGCAGAAGCCGAGGAATTTGGTAAACCCCATCCAGCAGTATATCTCACCGCTAGCCGTCGTCTGGCTATAGAACCAACAAAGTGTGTTGCCCTAGAGGATTCGGTTCGTGGCGTGATTAGTGCCAAAGCTGCCAGCATGGCATGTATTGCGGTTCCAGCACCAGAAAATATAGAGGATGAACGGTTTGCGATCGCAGATGTCACCCTTAATTCACTAGAACAGATCAGTGAGCCTTGGCTGAAGAAGTTTTTATATGATATATAGCAATTATCATACTCATGAAGTACAAATTTTTGGCTTTTAGGGAGCAGAGATTATGGAGTATGGAGCATTTAATAGATAAGATATAAGAGGTAAGAGGGAAACAATCCTGTGTACCTCATAGCTATAAAAAACGCTATAGCAAGGGTAAACCTCACGTAAACATGTACATAAACTAGTAGATGACAGGTGAGGCTCCTGTCCTAGAGCTGGCGATCCACATGCTTCAGCTAATCCCTATTAGCTTTTGGGATGATGGGTATTAGCTGATAGCTGACCGCTCAAGCTAAACAAGCAAGGTAAACAACATTATTAATACATAAGACAGAAGGAAACACGAGATTTTGAGTCTCGGCTACGATCCTTTGACCCTAATCAGTTAGTGGGATATCTGCTATACTCTACCGGCTCTGGTAGAATAAAGGATTATCAGTAACTACCCAAGTAATTTGGTATCATTTCCCATTCTCTTGTCTACCATTAAAGTGGCAACTAATCCAAAAAATTCCCAACTAAACGGGCAAGGGGTCTCCCTTTATAATCTTTGATAAGCGCGGGAGGGGAATCGCCTGACGGGGTATCTTGGTTCTCAACAGATTGACCTTTGGTCACGCTGCGCGATTGGCCTGTGGCCACGCTTTCGGCAGAGCCGACGCTGCGCGAACGCGAACGCAAGTAGTACAATCACATTATGCTGTTAACTTACTGCTATCGAATCAAGCCTAGTGACGAACAGATAGCCATCATGGAGAGATGGCTTGAATTGTTGCGTCGTCACTGGAACTATGCTCTAGGGCAACGGCTTGACTGGCTCAAGCGGACTAGAACCCCGATTGACCGTTGCAGTCTTGTGAGTGAGCCGATTGGTGAAATTCCGGAACCTGTCAACTACTACACCCAGCAAGCCGCCCTTAAAGAAACTAAGCGGTGGTTCCCTGAGTACAAACAAATCTACACAGAAACTCAGCAGGTTAACCTACAACGGCTTAATAAAGCATGGGATAGATGGCGAAAACCTGATGTTAATGGTCAACGAGGGGGACGACCACGGTTTAAGAAAACTGGTGAGTTGCGATCTTTTGTATTCCCACGGGTTAACAATTCCAGAGCGGGAGCACATCTAAAAGATGGAGTGCTTGAGCTGAGTCGGATTGGTGAGATACCTGTGGTAATGCACAGACCCATACCGGACGGTTTCACTCTCAAACAATGCACTATCGTTAAAAAAGCAGACGGTTGGTATTGTTGCATTTCAATGAAAGATGATACTGTCCCTGAGTTTCTTCCTGTAGATTCAGTTAAATCGTCTGTTGGTATTGATGTGGGTTTAGAAAAATTTTTAACCACATCAGATGGTGAGGCTATTGCAATTCCTCAGTTTTACCGAAAGGCTCAAGACAAGTTAGCAAAAGCCCAACGGGTTATGTCGCGTCGTGTTAAGGGTTCTAAAAACTGGGAAAAAGCTAAGAATCAAGTGGCTTTATTGCACCTTCATTTAACCCGTTGCCGAAAGGAATTTCATTATCAAGTTGCTCATTGGTTATGTAGTAATTACGACCTGATTGCTCATGAAGATTTAAACATCAAAGGACTTGCCAGAACAAAACTGGCCAAATCAATACATGATGCGGCGTGGGGGGCATTTCTGGAAATTTTACAAGCAGTAGCGGTCAAACGCGGTTTGTTACTCCAGAAAGTTGACCCCCGTCGGACAAGTATTGAGTGCTTCAATTGTGGATCTAGGGCCCTTGAAAAGTTTAAGTGAGCGCGTTCATCATTGTTCCAGTTGTGGTGTTTCGATTGACCGTGACTGGAACAGTGGTATCAACATTTTGAATCGTGCGTTAATGGCGGTTGGACTGCCGCTGAATGGCTGTGGTAAATCGATACAAGATATCGAGGATCAGCAAGTCTCATTTGTAAATCTGAGAAGCCTACATCATAATCTTTGATTTGATGTAGGAATAGTCACACAGTCCACTGTTAATGCCACTACAGCGATGAGCAATACCATCCAATGCACCTTAACTGGAAACATCGAGTCAGTAGCTCAGGTAAACTATATCCTTAGTCAGGATGGCATTCGATTCAAAATCAAAACCTTGCCCACTGATGATATTCCTACTGGAATCCATTCCTGGCAAGTCGCCCCTAATACTAGCTCAGATGGTGTAATAGGCTCTCTCTACCTAGAAGCGATGACTGAGACAGTCCAGGAAGAGCAATGGTTAATCGCTGGCAGAGTAGTGCAGTTAGGCAAACGGGGACAGTTTGTACAACTAAAAGTTTCCAGACCAGGACATAAAACCCTGAAGATCAGTGTCTTGGGCTCTAGCAAGCACATGAAAATTGGGGAACTGTGGGAAGTAGTTGCTAAGCGCCAACGAGATACCCTGATTCTACATCGAGCTTTACCCCAAGTAGAGCACAATTCCAATAGCCGCCCAGCAACGAAGAAAAACCGCAGCCACAAACCGGTCGAGTCTAGGAAGTATAAACATGAGTCAACATTTCAACAAAGCCAAACAACCTTGTTACAGCAGGCTCTGACCAGGCTATCAGATGACCATTATCCCTCCAAATCCACACTAGCTGCTCCCCCGACGGAAACCATTGATAGAGTCTTAGCCACGTTGAAACAGAAAACCGCTGTCAATGATTGGCAATTAGACCTGCCTAAACAGCGAGGTCGAACAAGATGGGAATGGGAAGCGTTCTCCCCTTCAACCCAGCAACAAGCACGAGTGAGTTTGAAGGGAAACTATATCCACGTATATTATTACCAGTTTCCGGATATCCCATCTCTAAGTGTTGATTCTCAATCCTATGATCGTTTAATTGTTACTCCTTTAGGAGCAGCTAGAAGCATTGGTGCCAGTTGTTTCCAAATTCTGATTGGTCCGTATGAAGTACTCTTAGACTGTGGCACTCGACCCAAAGGCTACGACCCTTTGCCCGCCTTGGACTATCTGGATAATCCTCACCTGCTCCTGATCTCCCATAGCCATCAAGACCACCTTGGTGCTGTGCCTGTCTTTCACAGCCGCTACCCTGATGCGCGGATGATTTCCACTCATGGCACCAGAGAAATTGCCCATGTCATGCTCAGGGATGGACTGAAGATACAGCAACTGAATGAAGACTCTCCAGAGTTATTTGATGAGGCCGATTTAGAACAAACCTTGTTTCAATTGGAAACTCAACCAGTAGGCAAAGACTTTGAGGCATTACCGGGACTAATGGTAAGGTTCATCAATGCCGGGCATATCTTGGGTGCGGCTTGTATCTATCTGCGCTATAAGGATATGTCTTTACTCTACACCGGAGACTTCCACACTACCAATAGTCGCACCACTAACGGATTGAATTTAGCTGAGCTTCCTGAAGCCGATATTTTAATTACTGAGTCTACCTATGGTTCCTCTGTCCACCCCGCTAGAAGAAATCAAGAAACTGCATTGATGGAATCCATTGCTGAAGTAGTCCAAGCTGGGGGCAATGTCTTGATTCCCTCTTTTGCCTTGGGTAGAGCTCAGGAAATCTTGTTAGCGATCCGCACCTCCAAGCTATTTAATAAATTAACAGTTCCCATCTTTGTGGATGGATTGGTCAGAGCAGTCACAGAGGTATTTCGAGAAAACCTGGACTTGTTACCTGTTCCAGTTCAGAACTTAGTCAAGATTAACGGCCAGGAGCCATTCTTTGATAAAACCAGTACACCCCCGATTATTTCTATCGAACACCCTCGGGAACGTCCGATTGCGATCGCAAAACCCAGTGTAATTGTGGCCAGTTCTGGTATGCTGACCGGTGGACCTTCAGTCTATTATGCCTCAGCACTGCTAGAGCGAGAGAATGCTGCCATCTTTATTTCTGGCTACACTGATGAAGAATCCCCTGGCCGACTCCTGCAAAGTCTCAAAACTGGGGACACTGTTGAACTAGATGGGAAATCAATTACCGTCAAAGCTCAAATCAAACGGTTTAACCTCTCTGCCCATACCGATAAGGTGGGACTCGGACAAGTAATCAACAAGGTAAAGCCCAAGCACCTAGTTTTAATTCACGGAGAATTAGAAGCCTTACACCAAGTAGCCCGGTCTGGAGACAATCAGTCCTTATGCTATATCCATATTCCTGGTGTCGGAGATAAAATTGAATTAGGAGTAGCACCGGAACAGCTTTCCCGACAGCAGATTGCTAAGATTCAGCAACCCCAAGAGTTTGACGTGATGGTAGAGAGCTTTGGTACCGATGCTTGGTTGCGAGTTCCCGAAGAGGTGGTGGAAAAAGACCCTCGATGGCAGACCTTGAGTATCAGCGGCATTATCAAAGCGCGATGGGATGGTGTGAATCTCAAGCTTGCTCCCATGCAACCGGAAATGATACTTCAGGAAGAAGAAATTGAAGCAGGCCTTAAGAGTGGAAAGGATTGCTGTGCCGTGTGTCAGTTTTTCAGTGGTAGATTTTGTCAGTCTCCTGATAGTCCTTTGTTTGAGCGGAGGGTTGATCCCTTGGCAATCTGTGATCAATTTCAATCTAAAGTCCAGGATTTCTCAAATCTTGACACTGACCTTCTGTGGTCAGAGGAAGTTGATGACTAGCAGGAGCCCTCTCCTACTCAATATCTCCGAGATTTTCCCGAGCTTATCCATTTCAACAAGGCGGCACCCAGATTCGAACTGGGGATAAAGGCTTTGCAGGCCCCTGCCTTACCACTTGGCTATGCCGCCACTAGTTCTTTATTATATCATACTATATCAGTTTTGAATTCTAATAATATCTCTGAATTACCCATATTAAAAATTTTCCCACGTCCAGTGCGTCCCCTTTCTCCGATGCTGACCTAGTCAAGGAAGACGCAAAGAACGCTGATAAGTAAGTTTTTTACTGGTTAATGTTACCGTTAGGCCAAGTTACCTGATTTAAATTAGCGTTATCGAAATTAGCACCATTGGTCATAGCATCCCTGAGATCAGACCTTTCTAAGTCTGCCCTGGCCAGATCGGTACCATTGAGATTGGCACCAGTCAAGTTAGATCCTGTTAAATCTGTATTACTTAAATTGGCACCAGTCAGGTTAGCACCGCTTAAATCAGCATTGGCTAAATCTGCTCCAGCCAAATCGGCACCGGTGAGATTGGCATTGCTGAAGTTAGCCTGACTTAAATCAGCACGGCTGAAATTAGCACCAGTCAGGTTAGCATTAGTCAAATCTACTCCTGACAAGTCCACATTCGTACAATCTGCCCCACTGAGGTTAGCATCCCTGAGGTCTTTGTCGATCAGGGGTGTACACTTGTTAATATTCCCGTTAACATACCCTGACCCTGGATTATCAAGCGTTGCTGTAGATTCTTCTTGAGAGACCCTAAACTGTTTTGACGGCGCTTCTACGACTGGTTTATCTACAAAACTGGCTAACCATCCTATACCCGCAAGAGCAAGTAAGACTGTACCCATACCAATCAACATCAGACCAGACCCATTACTATGATGTTTGGCGACTACGGATTTAGAATGCGTTCGCTTTTTAATCTCAGCAAGGGCTTTTTCCATAAATTCTGGGGGAATTTGTGCCTCTTTACCTGCTTCAATCAACTCCTTTACAGAATAGCTTTGGTTGTGCTGAGCATAGAGTTGAGCCGCTAGGGCGAATGCTTGGTGGGCTTGGTCTTCAGGGATACGATCTTTTGGGAGTTTCATAGTTCTTTGGAGCGTTGGGAAGCCAGTCAGAGCTGAGATAGTATAAGAGTCAGGCTGTCAAGCCTGTCACTTTCTAATCTAGCAAGCCAGACTTTTAAGTGTTAATGGTTGGTTAATCAAGCTTGGTGACCTCACGGCTAAACTGATCACGGAAGTGAGGGTAATCTATCCCGCCAGTCAAGAAACTGACCTTAAGGTGACACGAAGGCTATTGTTAACTAGCGTAGGCTTTGGATTTATGCTTCTTTATCTTGCTAATACTTGGTAATATAATTGGATCTGTTCGCTCATTTCGCTCATAGTAACGTGGTCACCCTTCCTGTTCAACAAGAGCATCTGTTTAACCGCAGCCTCAACACCATCAAAGGTGTAAAACTATTGTTTGTC
The DNA here is from genome assembly GCF_982860115.1 of Moorena sp. Classification (NCBI taxonomy): domain Bacteria; kingdom Bacillati; phylum Cyanobacteriota; class Cyanophyceae; order Coleofasciculales; family Coleofasciculaceae; genus Moorena; species Moorena sp. The sequence continues at coordinate 72,400 of NZ_CEYLVT010000003.1, read as the reverse complement.
GAAGCAGAGCTGCTTTTCGATGTCTCTTGCCCTGATCTTGATGCCCTCAAGCAGCAACTGGAAAATCCCTTCTCGATCTTTGTCTGTGGAGAATTTAATGCCGGAAAATCCAGTGTGCTGAATCGCTTGAGTAATGACGAGCTAGCTGCTGTGGGCATACTTCCGACCACAAACTCGATTCAACCCTATTACCCAGATGGGTTTGATGGCATTGTCTTTATTGATAGCCCAGGCACAAACTCGATCATTGAACGTCACCAAGCACTGACAGAGGATTATCTACAGCATGCTGATATCATCCTGTTTGTCACTTCAGTGGAACGACCTCTGACTAAATCAGAGCTGGACTTTCTCTCCTTAGTCAGTAAGATCTGGGTACGTAAGGTAATCGTTATTATAAATAAAGTCGATCTGATCACCCCACAAGAGAGTGAACAGATTATCTCACACGTCAAAGATGGACTTCGTGATGTCTTTACAGAAGTACCACCTTTATTTACAGTATCAACACGCACTGGTAAAGACATCGACAGCCTACGAGACTTCTTACTAGAGTTTCTGGTAGAAGCTGAAAAAATACGCCTAAAACTTCAGGGTCCTCAGAACTCTCTGTTAGTTTACCTAGAGCAGTTAGAGAAAAAGAACTATCAGGCACGGGAAAAAGTTATTGCCGAAAAAACGATATTTGACCGATCCCTGTTGCGAATTAATGAGCGCATTGAGCAATATGACCTTATTTTTGGTGTTTTTAGAGAAAAAATTCGTGACCTATTTACCAATCTAATTCAACAATTACATAAGCTAATCCAGGATAATTTTGCCTTTATTAGCCTATTAAAAAAGCGTATTATTAGAGAAGACGATCTCCTGGAAGAAAAAGTAGCTAGGGCGATCAAGGAGGTAAAACTTGAGCAACAGATGGAGGATATTGTTAAGGAAGCAGCATCAACCCTTCTGAAATATCGAGAACAAATTATTCGCGAAGCTAGGGAAGATTTACAAGTAGCAGCCACCCTCTCAGAAGACTCATTTCAGGTTCCCGAACTTAATAGTGGTAAAATTGATACCACTGCTATCTCTGACAATCTTAAGGTAGCCTCAGAAAAGGGACTCAACAATTTTTTGACCTTGGGAACTGCCGCCGCAGCAACAGGAATTGGGGGGCATGTAGTAGCCACTGCTGCACTATTTGATCTGTCAGCTTTTGTACTAGCTCTGATGTTGACCATGTTTAGCTTCAATGCGGTTCCTAAGCAGCGTGAGAAAGCAACCCAACAGCTTGATGAAACCTTGCGTGAGTTGCAGAATAACTATACCGATAAGCTAAAACAAGGTTTGCAGCAAGAATTGGTAAATAGCCTCAACCAGTTCACTGACTCTCTGAAGCCGAGACTGGGTGAAATTGAGCATAAACTCGCTGCGAGTAAATCATTGGAGGATACTCTACAGAGTCTGCGCCAGGAAATTAACGATATTTTAAAGGAGGTAGAGCAGCTATAGCTGTCACGGCTGTTTCATCAAATGATTTTTACTATTCATAGTCGCAAGCTCACGGTCTACCCTGATTCAGAACGAGTGTTTGTTCATCTATTTGGCTCACAACCGACAGCATTCTGGCTAGACAGCTCTCGCGTAGAACCTGGTCTATCTCGTTTTTCTTTTATGGGAGATGCTACAGGACCAAACAGCCGGCTAGTGCAATACTCGATTACTGACCAAAAACTCACCATTAACTGCTCGGGAAAAACAACACATCGTAGAGAAAGTATCTTCTGCTATCTACACAGAGAACTTGAGCGCCGATACAACTGTTTAGAAGGACTTCCCTTTGACTTTAACTGTGGTTTTGTTGGCTACTTTGGTTACGAACTAAAGGCAGAATGTGGAGGAAAGCTCGTCCATCAATCGCCATTTCCAGATGCGATGTTTCTCTTAGCCGACCGAATTATTGCTTTTGACCATCAAGAGCAAGTAACCTATCTGTTGTGTCTGACTAAAAACGGTGAAACTGAGCAAACAAATGCTTGGTTTGAAGGTATCGAAAAACAGCTTTGTACTCTACCTCCTCTGCCTCCTATTGAGTTAGACTATACTAATCGAAAAGTTAGCTTTCGATTGAGTCGTTCCTACCAGAGATATCTGGACGATATTCAAGACAGTCTGGATCAGATTAAAGCTGGAGAAAGCTACGAAATTTGCTTGACTAACAAAATTTATGCCAATATCGAACTTGACCCCTTGGCATTTTACCGAAGGTTGCGCCAACTCAATCCTGCACCCTACTCTGCCTTCCTAAAATTTGGCGAACTAGCTGTGGCTTGTTCATCCCCAGAACGATTCCTTAAAATTGACCCCTCAGGTTGGGTAGAATCTAAACCCATCAAAGGAACTGCCGCACGAGGCCAAACCGATGAAGAAGATCGACTGCTGTGCGAATCGTTACGCACTCAGGAAAAAAACCGTTGTGAAAACATCATGATTGTAGACTTGCTTCGGAACGATTTGGGCAGGGTTTGCGAAATTGGCAGTGTCCATGTGCCTAAGTTAATGGATGTGGAAACCTATGCCACAGTTCATCAACTGGTGAGTACAATTCGGGGTCGTTTGCGTCCAGATGTAAGGGTGGGAGACTGTATCCGTGCCACATTTCCTGGAGGCTCCATGACTGGTGCTCCTAAGATCTCAACCATGGAGATTATTGATCGATTGGAACTTCAGGCCAGGGGAATCTATTCCGGAGCAATCGGGTTTCTTGCACTCAACGGTGCTGCAGACCTTAACATTGTGATCCGAACTGCTGAGATTACTCCCAATCAAGTATCGATTGGTATCGGTGGTGCTCTGATTGCCTTATCGAATCCCCAGCTGGAATTTGAAGAAACCCTACTAAAGGCTGAAGCCCTAGTGCGTGCGATTGTCTACACGGTTTGTGGAGAGTTTTCCCCAGAGTTGTTTGAGATTGATGGTTTACAAACGGAGATGGTGAATTGTTAATATAGCAGTTCTCAATGGGTCAAGTACCTCGTCCAGGGTTTTAGAGAGTAGGGAGTCGGGAGTCGGGAGTTAGGAGTCGGGGTAAGAAAATTAAATGTACTGTTATTAACCTCTCGACCATCACTTGGGCGGTAGAGTGCCGAACTTCGTTCGGTAGAGTTGTTGAATTGCCAAAGCGACCAAACCAAGGGTAGTAATACCAAAGATAAAGGTGGCTAGGGTACTGACTCCCACTACCAGCGTCCGAACTGCGATCGCAATTTTTAGGGCTGTCTGAGAGTTAGACGTGAGGGGTTTATTAGCAAAGGTTGTAGCAATCGAGGCAGTTAGAAAATAAATAGCGCTTGTCAATCCTCCAGAAATCAATGCTCCCGTAAGGCAGCGCCAGGGCGAAGGTAGCGCTTGAGTACTCTTAGGGGTTTCGGTGTCTTGGTTAGATGTTGTCATTATTCAAAGCGTGATTAGTATTAAGCAGGGTTTAAACTATTACCCAGTAGCTTGTTATCTCTACTACGTGTTATGTCTACTAGTTGAACTTTCCGGAGGCTGACCCACAGGGGATTATAACCTGACACATCTCAACCAGTTATCGATACCAGGATCAATAACGAAGCTACCAGATATAATATTACCTTTGTGTTTAATTACTTAGTTTGGCGATGGAAAAATAACTGCTTCCAAGCTTTGTAGAGCTTCTTTGAAGTCTTTATTAACAATAGTCACATCAAATTCATCAGCAGCTTCAATTTCGGCTTTGGCAATAGAAAGGCGTTGGGCGATTACTTCTTCACTATCCTTACCCCTCAAGCGAATCCGCTGCTCTAATTCATCTAGACTGGGGGGTAGTACAAAAATACGCAGAGCAGAGGGAAAGGTTTTATTGATTTTCCTTGCCCCAACCAATTCTATTTCTAAAATAACAGACTTACCCTTCTCAAGAAGCTGCTTGACTGGCAAACTAGGTGTACCATAGTAATTACCAGCGTACTCAGCCCACTCTAAAAGCTCACCCCCTATCATCATTTCTTCAAACTGGTCACGACTGACAAAGTAATAGTGTTTCCCATGCACCTCCCCAGGACGAGGTTGCCTGGTGGTTGCTGAAACCGAAAGATCAAGTTGTGGGTGTCGCTTCAGGAGCTGCCGTAGCAAGGTCCCTTTACCAACACCAGAAGGACCAGTTAATACAATGAGTCTTCCTGCTGCCATGTTGAGTCTAGTTAAGCTTAAAGCTTAATTGTTACCATTGTGACTATCTTTATTGATTACGAAGCGATGGGCAACAGTTTCTGGCTGAATTGCCGAGAGGATGACATGGCTGGAATCGGTCACAATTACCGCTCTGGTGCGACGCCCGTAGGTTGCATCAATGAGATATCCACGCTCTTTTGCCTCAGTAATGATCCGCTTGATAGGAGCAGACTCTGGAGAAACAATTGCTACAACTCGGTTTGCTGAAACAATGTTACCAAAACCAATATTAATCAGCTGAATGTCCATGAGCAACTAACGGCAAAAGCCGGATGAGAAGCTAGTATAAGTATTCAAGTACAATAGTAGCGACATTAATTTAGCCTTACAAGCCTAAAATCTGGTAAAAAAACGGATTTTAGGGAGTCATCCGTCTTCACTGTTTAGTAGATAGAGTATTTTGTTTCCAGATAAGCAACCAATGGCTCAAGCTGGATCAAGGGTGCCTGGCTCAGTAATCCCGGGATGATAACTGCTGATAGGCAAGGTACACAGCCTCCAGAAACAAGTTATCTGTGACACCTGAGGGTACCTTTTCCAAGGGAATCATGTCTTTGACCTGATCAGCGATTTGTCCGCTTAACTTAGCTTTTGCCTGAAATGTCATTGCCTCGCGCCGCTGCAAATACTCTCGAATCATAGCAAAGTCTTCTGGCTGCAAGGGGGACAAATCTGCCTCGGTTTGGAGCTGATTGGCTAAGGCTTGAGCCTGATCGGAGACCTTGAAGCTAGCAGAAGCAATAGGCTGCTCTTCTTGGACTACCAGGGTTCCTGCTAACCAATCTCCCAACCGTTTTTCTCGCTTGGTAAAGATAATTAAAAATACTCCCAGAAACCATAAATCATCAATAGGTCTGAGCAAAGCACGTAGGGTAGCTTGCTGTAGTCTCACTGGTCTAGCATCATCACGAATAACACGAATTTTGCCATAGCGCTTACCCGGTGTTTGTCCCTGCCATAGGGTTTCAAACAAAATGAAATAACCGACGTAAATCGAGAAAGTAATAAATAGATAAATGGCTACTAGCCATAGCCTTAAATCATTAATACCAAAAAAATAGTCTAATAAGTCCAGCAGTTGGGAAGATAAAAAGCCCCAAGCAATTAGAAATACTAATAAAATTAATCCTAAGACAATATAATCAATTAGCAAGGCATAAGCTCGACTGCCAATCCCTGCTAAGGTTAATTCTAATTCAACACTTTCTGGGGTTTGTATAGTGATTCGATTAAAAAAATTAGTCGGTGTTGAGGTTAGCTTCCCCATAGCTGCAAATCTATGCCTTCTTTACGACTACATAGATCGTAGTATATCACTGATTTAATGGCTTGCCAGAAGGGAACTAACAACGCACCACTAGCAAAGCTCAACCCAAAAACTAGGACTAAATACAGCCAGGCAAAAATTGCTGATTCTTGAGGAAATAAAAGAGATAAAATAGTTTGTATGCTGAATGTAGCTATCTGTACAGCAATCGAAATTGGTAGTGATATTAAAAAGCCAACAACTACTATCCCTTGAATACGTAATATAAATCCCTGAGTTAATTTCCAGCTGCGACCAATTGCTGCCCTGGCACCGATAGAATTTTCTTCTATAGCCAGCGGTATTTCATAAATTAACAAGCGAGATATAACCCAGCTCAATCCAAAGAAAAAAACAAGCATCACAATAATCACAACCAGAAGTCCTATGATAGTCATAGCAATACTATTCTCAGGGAGAGTATTGAGATTATCTAAAAGAGTACTGCTATTGCCGGAAATTAAACCAAGGACTCCGAACAAGATACCAATAACAAAAGAAATGATAAATACTACTAGGATTGCTGCTCCAAGAGTTATCAAGGATACTAGAAAAGTTATCAAGGATACAAGGATACCTGCTCTGAAAAACCTCCACATCCGAGGATTTACATGGCGGCGAGCCTCATTCACTGTTTCTGGACGTTCAATAATTTCCTTAAACGCTAGACGTGAAATTAGCCCAAACATGGCACAAAACTTAGCCCAGCCATATATGGGAACTAATAGCCATAGATAACCCATAAAAGCTAGACGATAATATAACTTAAAATGATCGCGGTAGATCCGCAAACCGACATTAACAACATTACCAATACTGAGTGGTCCTAAAGATTGGCTGGGACTAGGCTCATAAGACATGGGTCGATGGGGCTATTGATGGCAAGACAAGTTTTAACGCTATCTTAAGCGAGGTTTACGAAAATTACACGGAAAACTTTATGAATATTAAACGTTGGATTGGGCGGCGGGAAGCAAATTGGAAACAGTTGGATACTCTCCTGCAACAAGTGGAGAAACGAGGAATCAAGTCCTTGCCAGCATTCCAAATCAAGGAACTCGCTAGTTTGTATCGCTCCGTCTCAGCGGATTTAGCCCGTGCTAGAACTAACCAACTAGGCAATACCCTGGTCAAGGATTTACAACGACTCACCTCTCGGGGCTATAACCAGATTTATCAAGGTTCTCGCCGTCAAGACTGGCAAGGCTTAGGGGAGTTTTGTCGCTGGGGTTTCCCTGCTATAGTGCAACAGACCTGGAGTTATATTGCGATCGCAACAGCAGTGTTTCTCCTCGGAGCCTTAATTTCCTGGTGGTTGGCTTGGCAAGATCCAGTGTTTATGTCCCTGGTGGTTCCGGAACAGTTAATTGAACAAGTACGCGATCGCCAGGAATTGTGGATGGGTTCGATTTTGGGGATGAAACCCTTAGCCTCCAGTGGCATTATGATTAACAATCTATCGGTATGCTTTCGGGCAGTGGCTGGTGGGATTACCTGTGGTGCCTTTACCCTATATGTCATGGCATTCAACGGAATACTGATTGGTGCCATTGGCACCTTAGTGGGTCAAAATAACTTAGCTTATCCCTTCTGGGCATTTGTGTTTCCCCATGGTTCCCTGGAATTACCCGCTATCTTCTTTGCTGGTGGAGCCGGTTTACTCATCGCTAGAGCAATTCTGTTTCCAGGCCAATATCGCCGGGTAGATGCATTGAAATTTTATGGCTCCCAAGCGGCTCAGTTGATGTTTGGGATTGTGCCGATGTTGATTATTGCTGGTATTATTGAAGGGTTTTTCTCTCCCAGTCCCTTAGTGCCATCATTCCTCAAGTATTTGGTTGGAATCGGACTGTTTAGCCTTTTGGTTATATATTGTAGTAGCCGGAAAGTCGAGGAGACTTCAAAGTAGATTCCGAGCTTTGACTCGTAAGTAGCTCTCAACCAATTGCTGACTAATCTGATTCGCTGGTGCATCCAAGACCAGAACTCCTTTTTGCTTCAACCGGGCAAAGGCTACTTGGCGCTGGGCAATTAAATCCAGAGCGACAGCACGGGTATAAGCGGCTTGCCCCGGGTCAGGGTTGAGATCAACACTAATGCTATTTCTCCCCTGGGCCTGGTATCCGCTGTGCCAAAGCTGGTCTTGACTGGGAATTTTCCCTAACTGAGCGGTATTAGGGGGAGTGTGCGCCAATTGGTCAACAAGGGGGTCTCGAAGGGTGACACAAAAAGGTAAGTAGCGAGGGGTGAGGCGTTCTAGGGCTGCTAGCAATTCAGCGGAAGCAGTAACATCCACGATGTCTGTAATTAGTACGACTAAAGCACGACGAGTTTGCTGATTCACCAGTTTTGTAACAGCACCAAAATAGTCTGGTTCTAATAACACTGGCTGAATCGGAGTAAGACGTTCTATGAGTTTTGATAGTTGATGTTTACCCCGTTCTGGTGGAATCCAGGTCGTGATGTCTCGATCAAAGACACCGACGCCCACGCGATCGCCCCGATGTAACCCAGCTAATGCTAGGGCTAGAGTACTATTCAATCCCCAATCAAACCGCTTCAGTTGAAGTACCTGTGCGGTCATCAACCGTCCCCGGTCCAGTAATATAATTAAAGTTTGCTCTTTTTCCGGTTCCAGCACCCTGACTAAAGGGCGAGAGCGGCGAGCGGTGGCTTTCCAATCAATCAGGCGAGTGTCATCACCAATGCCATAGTCTCGCAGTTCAGCAAATTCTGTGCCAGCACCCAAGCTTCGGGAACGGCGCATGGTACCAGTATTTTCCAGGGTCAGGCGAATAGAAAGCGATCGCAACGTGACTAAGTCTGGATAAACTGCTACGTTCTGACTCCCTGGGGTTTTCCAATCATCCCACACCAAGCCCCAAGGACTCAACTGGCGCACGTGAATATCTCCCCAGTGAAACTGACCTCGTTTAGCTGGGTGAACCGTATAGCTTAGTTCCTTGTTACTATTCCGGTCAAGGGTAGCAGTTATGGTTGGGGTGGAAACAGCAAACTCTAATGGATAGTAGTCCTTAATCAGAATTCGAGCAACCTGATTTCTAGATTCCACGGACAGCACAATCAGATTATCTCGCCCAATGGATAAGCGTTGTAAAGGCGTGCGGGTTACCTTGACTCGGTTAGGTTTGACCCGTTTTCCATCCCATAAGGCTAAACCAAGGACAATGCCATCAAAGACAAGAGTACTAATTAGACTGATTTGTTGATTAAAAACAGTAGCGAGTAATAATGCGATCGCAATACCTAGTATTAACAGTAAATAGGTTCGTTTTGAGGGAATCATAATTTTTTTCGAGTGCTGAGTGCTGACCCACTCACCTAGGCACTGGAACTTGCTTGAGTAATGAAGCAATTACGCCATCGATCTGTAACCCATCTAACTGCACCTCTGGTTTCAGAATCAGACGGTGACGGAGTAGAGGGAGTGCGATCGCTTTTACATCATCCGGTGTCACATAATCCCGTCCTGATAACACAGCTTGGGCTTTACTGGTTTGTAACCAAGCTACAGCAGCTCTTGGGGAGGCTCCCAAGGCTAAATCCTGATTTAGCCTAGTTTGTTGAACTAAGGCTAGCAAATAATCCAGCACCTTCTCGTCTACTTGGACAGCTTTAACCTCTTGACGAGCACTAAAAATTTGTTCTACAGTTGCTAGAGGTTTCAGACGTTCTAAATCCAAACGGCGTCCACGAAATCCTTTCTGAGTATTGAGCAACATTTGCTTTTCTGCCGCCGCGTCTGGGTAATCCACTACCAGCTTGAATAAAAATCGGTCTAACTGAGCTTCTGGTAGGGGATAGGTGCCTTCAAATTCTAGAGAGTTTTGGGTAGCAATTACCCAAAACAATTCAGATAGAGGCAAGGTTTCTCCGTCCAAAGTGACTTGCTGCTCTTCCATTGCCTCTAGCAGCGCTGCTTGGGTTTTGGGTGGGGTGCGGTTAATTTCATCAGCAAGCAAAATCTCAGTAAAGACTGGTCCTTTTTTGAGGGTAAAGTTGCGGGTATTCAGGTCAAAGATATTGGTTCCTAAAATATCCGATGGTAGAATATCTGGGGTTAACTGAATTCGCCGGAATTCGGCTTGGATTAGCCTTGCTAGAACTTTGACAAGCAAGGTTTTACCGGTTCCTGGTACCCCCTCAATAATGACATGTCCACCACTAAGCAATGCTACGAGTAACTGTTCGACTAGGGTCGATTGACCGACAATTATTTTGCCAAGGGTTTGCTTGAGGCGGTTCAAGACAGGGAGATCATTGGTCATTTGCTTTGATTAGCTATCCTGTGGGACCGTCTTCGTGGTACCAGGATAGCATGGGCAAACTCTGGTTGATTGGGGGTCGGATTAGTTAGGTTTATACGCAGTAGTTTAAGCAATCGGGCAGTTGTGATCATTCCATCAATCAATACGAATTTTCTGCCATTTTCCCAGCCATTTTAGTAAGTCTGACTCCCTAATACGACGTTTACTAGATTGAATTTCCAGCACTTGTTTCAGTTCTGTAGCTGGACGTCCAGTTTGCTCAACCCAAGCATCAATTAGAGCTTGCTCCTCAAGCAGAGTCTGTCCTAATCCCAGTGCTTTTTGCAGTTGCAGTTGTTCGTCTTTTCCCACAACTTCCAACACAAACTCACTGCTGCCTGCTTTTTGCAAAACACCTGCTAATGCTCGGATATAGGCTTCGCTGTTATCCACCACTGGTTCAGATAAAGTCAATGGTTGTCCAAAGCGGCGATTCAGAGCCCAGATGGCAACCAGAAGAATGATTAATCCTTGGATAAAGGCTGGCAACAGAGGGGTTTTCGCTAAATAACTGAATAGAGTCTCACCTACCTCTCGCTTGATCACATCTACATCTTTGTAACCGTGGAGGTATTCATCGACCCAAACGGGATTTTGGTTAGTTAAATTATCCTCTGGTTTCAAGGGAGTAACCAGTTGGGCTAATAATTCATAGTTAGCCGGAAAGTCCTGATAGGCATTGGCAGCAAGATCGGATGTAGTGGCAAAGATAACTCTACCATCACCAATAGGCTTTTCCCAAACCAGCGCACCAAAGCGATCGCTTAAAATTTTCTTCCCCTGATTACCCTTGTATCGCCGCCTGGTGTTAACCTTAACCTTTCCCGTTGAAGCCTCTTGGAGAGTACTAAAAGCAGCCTCTGTCACCGGCTGCTTGACTCCCAAAATCACCATCGTATTGCCCTGTTTAATCCATTCTCGCTCCTTCCCATAAATAGCATCTACTGTCAACCAACTAGTGACACGCAATAAGGTAACCGAACCTTGAGCATCCGTCTGATTCGCTAAATCCTCAAAGGGTTTTTGCCAACGCTGTACAGGAGTTCCCCGTTTTGCCATGTAAGCGTACCAAGCGCCATAGCCATAGGGAGCGCGGCTGTAAGTAGAACCGCTATTGATTTTATTATTAGCTGGAGCAGCTACCAGGGTAATCATAATTAGTACTACGATTGCGATCGCACTAATTACCCCTAACCGACGCCTAGGAAATTTCATCGTTCATCCTTGGCCAAAAGGCCACGCTACGCGAACATCCTTGGCCAAAAGGCCACGCTACGCGAACATAATTAAAGCTTTATCTGCTGATAAGCCTGCTGGCACCGTTCAAAAACCTGACTAGACACTTCGGCGTTACTAAAACATAACTGCTGGTGGGTGATCAGTAAGATTTGGTATGGTTTAGGTTGCGGTAATTGCTGGATGAGTTGTAGATATTCTCCATCCGTGCGACTGGGATGGCGAGGGGCAATGCCAGTATCGTGTAATTGCTGCAACATCCCCATATACAAACAACGACAGGCTTCGGTGTAGTTACCCTGCTGCTGATAGTTTTGCGATCGCTCCCACCAATTGACCACTGATAATTCTGGAACTGGTCGTTTTGTCACTCTGTTTGCAGCTTGAGTCAGTTGTTGGTAATAAGAAATAATATAAGGATGTAATCCTCTGATCAGTCGCACCCCTAGCCAGCTTAGGATTACAACAACAAGTAACCAAAACGTTATCCTAATCCCCTGAGCTAGTCTAGGAGACAGTAACCAAGATGGCAGTGAGCCTTGGGGTTGGTCAAGAGGCACCTGAGATATTTTCAGTTCCCACCACTCCCCGAATTGTCGTTGCAGCAGCTGCAACTGCCAATCCAAACTGTTTTTTTCAAAGGAACCAGTAGACATGTCACTAGTCAAGGCACAAGTTAGAATACTGATAACTAATAATTTTACAAAGGCATAAAGGGGATGGATTAAGTCATCCCTGCATCCGTGTTATTCTTTTGTGTGGTGTAGCCTTTTAGCCTTTACCGTTTGTCATAATCTAAAATAACAGTACTTGAAACCAGTAAAAACTGCTATTTACTAACATGACAAGTCTCTATACTGACATTGATATCAATGTCCCAAGGCAGAAGGTTTGGCAAATTTTGTTCCATAAACAGCAGTGGAAGTACTGGAACACATTTCTGTTTGATTGTGACTCAACTTTACGGTTTGAGCAGGGGAAAGAAGTGTTTCTCTCCCTGCGACGGCTTCCCAATGAAGAAGAGACAGAATTTGAGCCATTGGTGACACAGGTTCAGCCTGGTGTGTGTCTAAGTTGGGTGTCTTCTATTCCTGGCTTTCGTAGTGAATGTGTATTTGATTTGCAAGAAATAGGAGTGGGTCGTACCAAATACGTCCACAAGCACTCTTATTCAGGTATATTGTCTCGGGTGTTTCTACCGTTTATCCGAGAGGATGAGTTACGGGGTATTAAACGAATGGCATGGGAGTTGAAGCGTTATGCTGAGGGGTTTTAGAACGTTAGTATGGCGCTAGCACACGCTTACTCCGGGTGAAGTGTTAAAGATGACACTGCAAAAACGACCGACATAACCACACCCGGAAGCACTCGTTTACCTGACAACTAGTTAGTCAAGATAGCCCATTAGTTCATCTGTCCCTTCACTAACATTTGTAGCAATAGGGCGATTTTGGGGTAATGGCTTCATGCTCAGCTGTTTCCTATCGATGTATCCTGAGGGTCCAGTTCCTTTAGCAGTGAATTGGAGTTCCTTGTCTTTATTGCTATCTGTGCTGCTCATATCCCTCCTGGGACTCCTGAGTTAGAGTCAAAAATACCTTATTGTATAGCTACGTGTGGTCTAAGTTGACCAAGTTAGGCTTACAGTAAACAAAATATACTGTCAAGGTTATACTATCACATTTGATAGGAGTTTTATACCTAAAGCTGCTAGAACGCCCACAGCCAAAGTGATCCCTGATGGGGTTTAGCAGATTTTGGGAATGATTGAGATATCAGTACAGCTAGCTACCACTACAGCTAGCAATACAGCTACCAGTTGAAGCTATTGAGGGCATCATAATCTCTAGATGTTGGCCTCAACAACCATGATTGTGGCAGCAATGGTGAACAGATTCATCGGCCATCAACTAATGACTAATAAATCCTTAGCCTTGCTCTGGATTGTTCTATAGTCCTTAAGGATTGGTTCTAGTCCTTCTTCTTCCTTTTCAACATAATCATCTAGATCTCCAAATACTCTTTTAATTTCTTCATATATCAGAGTAGACTTTAAGTTAATTTGCTGATGAATATCAGATATCAATTTATTTTTATCACTGTCTAATTTTTTGCTAATATTGCTAATTATCATTTTTCTTTTCAGATAAAGCGCTCCCCCGGAAAATAAAATTCCAACTCCGGCAAACGCAGCACCGATAAGATCCAATATTACTATCTCCGTTATCGCCATAAATAGGCCAGCAATTACTGTTACTGCCGCTCCCCCTAATATATTGGTAGCGACTCCACTAGCGTTAGATTTTAAAGTATTGATAAACTCAGCATCTTCAAGGAGCTTAGACGCTTTTTGCTTAACGTCTTCAAACACCTCATGACGGCGCTCCATAACTCGGATAGATAGATTGCTATTACTTGAATAATTATCGATAGTATTCAAATCTTGTATTAAGGAATCAATTAGGTTTTTAATATCCCCTAAAAAATGGTGTGTCCCCTCTTTTAAGGTTTGTTCTAAGGAAACCTGTAGCTCTGGTTCATACTTGGCCTTGATCTGATCGATCCAAGCTTGGATCGAAGCATTTTTATTAACGGTACCAACAACGGACTTATTGATTAGTTTAGGAAATGTGAAACCAGCGCTAAAATCAGATTTTATTTGCTCAGCAACTCGATCATAGTTGGCGGCTAACTTATCCACCAGTTTAGTAATGTCATCTTGAGACTTTTTTTCACCAACAGCTAGTTTAGTTTTGATTCGTTCTACTGATGATTTATCCAGCTCTAGTTGCCGTTGGATAGATTTTAATTCATCGTCTAATTCATCAATCACATTTTGAGTGCGATCGCTAATTGATTTAAGTTTAATTTTGTAAGTCTCGCCACCGGTAACCATATCATTAATAAATCCTCTCACTTCCCTAAACCCACTCCCCTCTTCATTCCCATTATTTTCTAATTCTGCTGATGTCGCAAAAACTATAGGAGACTCAATATGTCGTTGACTCGCATAGTCTTTAACTCTCTGAGTATTTCGGCTTAATTCTTCGGGTTTAGTTAAATCAGACTGTTGAAGTATAAAGACTACTTTTTTACGCCATTGCTCACTAACATAATCCAAGAGTTCCCAAGCTGTTTTATGATAGGGATTCTTAGCGAAAAATACAAAAAATACTAAATCACTGTTAGGAATATAGTTTTCAGTAATCTCTTGGTGGTTTTCCAGAATCGTATTCGTTCCGGGAGTATCGACAATTGATATAGTTTTCAAGATGTCAATGGGTAAACCAATTTTCCGTAACGTTGGACTAATATCTTTTTCAAACTGCTCCTCTGAATAAACAATTTGTTGAATAATATCCGTACATGGCTCAACATCAGTTTTGCAAATTCCTTCTTGAATTAGGGCATTAATAAAGCTACTTTTGCCAGCTTTTACTTCTCCTACAATAACTAATAAAAACGGTTCATTGCTATTTTTTTGTATCGTCCTAATTTTTGACTGTAATTCTGGTTTATTGATTTGACTAGCAAATTTTTGCAAATCTTGTAATAGGTCATCAATAGCAAGTTTTTGTTTGTACAATACTTGATCAATAATTTGATTGTTCATTAATATTACTCCCCTAGAGTAGACTATCCTAAATTAGAATTAGGAAAAAATAATTATTAAATGTTATATAATAGATTAAGTATAGTTATTTTAAAAGGATATCGCAAGGTAAACAAACTGATTAGGTAAGCCTTCAGCTCTAAGCTGTCAGTGGTGAGCCCTTGATTAGTCATTAATCATTAGTCATTGGTCATTTGTCTAATGTGTTCGCAAACGGAACATCGCATTATGAATCGGGGGGTAGAGTGCCAATGTTGACGAGACCCGAATCCCGTCATATCGTTTCCGTTTAAATTGTCAATGGTAAACATTGATGAGGAGATGGTCAGATGGGAGGATGGGGAGAGAGTCAATTTAGGCAAATCGAAGTTGTCAACCGATGCTACCAAATTTGAGATCAGCTCCCAATTAGGTTTTCCGCTAATTCGAGAAACTGCTCAGCATTGGTAATCTGCTCAGTAGCCTCTTGAGCAGTAACTGCATTTAGCTGTCCATAATCTCCAGCATTTCGCAAGTCCTGTGCATCGATCATGAATCTGTGAAACTCAACAGGCACTCTACCGGTACGGGCAAAGTCCCGACCAAAAGCTGAAATCACCGCAGCATGACTTGAGAAAGACATGCCTTCACCTGCGAGAAATGCCTCGGCAATATAAAACATCGTATAGTAGGCGCGAGAGGCGGCATAGTCGGGGTAGCCATTATCCAACAACACTCTGGCAGCACCAAGGCTTTGACGCGCTTTTAACAATAAGTCGAGCTGTTCCGGACTCAAAATACTATGCCTTCTCTACGAATATTTCTCAATAGAGGACTAGTGTAGTGGGTGAATCGATATTCATCTATAAAAAGGCGGCTAATGACTTCATTATGCTCTAAGGACAACTGAGCTACTACATGACTGGTTCTTTTAATTTCTTCCCCTGGGTTAACTGTTCCCTTGAGAACAACTAAAACATCGATATCAGAGCCGAATTTCGCATCTCCACGAGCCTGTGAACCAAATAGTACCATTTTGAACAGGCGTTCGCCGTAAATTTTCTCGAAGTGCTGACGCAGTTGAGGAAGAATAACCTTTAAAATCTCTCTCACGGTAACCAACTAAAATGGACAAAATTCGCTTATTGCTTATTGTTTCAGTTTAATCCCTCTTGGCTAGGTTTGTCTAAAGACCATTGCTCACGACTGACCCACTGACCCAGTATAATGAAATTAAGTCGAAATTGCATAGTGCTTGTAGATAGCAAGACTAATCATGGCAGCAACACACATACGCTTTGACTGGGCAATCAAAAAACAACTGCGGGATAAAGCTAATTATGTTGTCCTCGAAGGCTTTATCAGCGAATTACTTGGAGAAGCAATTACCATTGAATCGATCTTAGAAAGCGAAAGTAATCCTCAGACACAAGACAACAAACTAAACCGGGTGGATATTCTCGCTCTCAATAGTGCCGGGGAGTTATTGCTAGTAGAGGTGCAAAATAGTTCGGAAAATGATTACTTTCAGCGGATGTTATTTGGAGTTTCGACTCTGATTACCGAATATCTGGATAAAGGAGAGCCTTATAGTAAAGTCAAAAAGGTCTACTCCATTAATATAGTCTACTTTCCCCTCGGCCAAGGAGAAGATTACATTTATGAGGGTAAATTAAATTTCATCGGACGTCATATCCAGGACAGACTAGAGCCATCAAATCTCCAGAAGGAGTTGTTCAAAATTGAGCAGGTGTACCAGATATTTCCGGAATATTACATCTTGAGAGTGAAACAGTTTGATGATGTGACTAAAAACAGTTTGGATGAATGGATATATTTCCTGAAAAATAGTGAAATCAAGGAAGACTTCCAAGCCAGGGGATTAGCCCAAGCTAAAGAAAACCTGAGGATTGAGAATCTCCCGAATACAGAAAAAGCAGCCTATCAGAAATATCTGGAAGATAAACGGTATGAAATTAGTATGCTAGAAGGGGCAGAGGCAGTCGGAGAATTAAGGGGTAGAGAAGAGGGGATAAAACAGGGGATAAAACAGGGTAGAGAAGAGGGGATAAAACAGGGAATAGAACAGGGCATAGAACAGGGCATAGAACAGGGCATTCAACAAGAACGTAGTGCTAGCATAGAAAGAATAATCCAACTACGATTTGGAACGATTCCTTCAGAGATATCTGAAACAATACAAGGCTTAGATATCCAACAATTGGACACCTTGATGGCAACGGCATTAACAGCTACTTCTTTAGATGAGTTTAGCCAATATCTGCCGAAGTAATGGCCAGGTGTTAAACTAGAAGTCTAAAGGAAATTAAGTCGAGATGGCATAGTGCTTGTAGATAGCAAGACTAATCATGGCAGCAACACACATACGCTTTGACTGGGCAATCAAAAAACAACTGCGGGATAAAGCTAATTATGTTGTCCTCGAAGGCTTTATCAGCGAATTACTTGGAGAAGCAATTACCATTGAATCGATCTTAGAAAGCGAAAGTAATCCTCAGACACAAGACAACAAACTAAACCGGGTGGATATTCTCGCTCTCAATAGTGCCGGGGAGTTATTGCTAGTAGAGGTGCAAAATAGTTCGGAAAATGATTACTTTCAGCGGATGTTATTTGGAGTTTCGACTCTGATTACCGAATATCTGGATAAAGGAGAGCCTTATAGTAAAGTCAAAAAGGTCTACTCCATTAATATAGTCTACTTTCCCCTCGGCCAAGGAGAAGATTACATTTATGAGGGTAAATTAAATTTCATCGGACGTCATATCCAGGACAGACTAGAGCCATCAAATCTCCAGAAGGAGTTGTTCAAAATTGAGCAGGTGTACCAGATATTTCCGGAATATTACATCTTGAGAGTGAAACAGTTTGATGATGTGACTAAAAACAGTTTGGATGAATGGATATATTTCCTGAAAAATAGTGAAATCAAGGAAGACTTCCAAGCCAGGGGATTAGCCCAAGCTAAAGAAAACCTGAGGATTGAGAATCTCCCGAATACAGAAAAAGCAGCCTATCAGAAATATCTGGAAGATAAACGGTATGAAATTAGTATGCTAGAAGGGGCAGAGGCAGTCGGAGAATTAAGGGGTAGAGAAGAAGGTAGAAAAGAAGGAATATTAGAAGGAATTCAACAAGAACGTCGTGCTAGCATAGAACGAATACTCCAACTACGATTTGGAACGATTCCTTCAGAGATATCTGAAAGAATACAAGGCTTAGATATCCAACAATTGGAGAAGTTGATGGCAATGGCATTAACAGCTAGTTCTTTAGATGAGTTTAGCCAACATCTGCCTTAACCATTGACCCTACCCTAATAGGGATGCCAAGAGCGAACAACCTTCAACCCAACGACACCACAACTCCTACACTTTCATTCCCAATCCTATCCACTGCTGACAAAGCATAGACTCCCGACTCTAGCGCTATCTCTAGCGTGGCTGAATTCAGAATTTTGTACAACCTCCAAACCCCATCTTGTTGTCGATAAAGCGTCCAATAACAAGTTTCTCCATCACAAACTTTCTGCCAACTTAGCTTACCATCTCTTGCTCTGACATTACCTGGTTTCTTAGGTGGCTCAGTCTTTAACCACTCCATACTAGGAACAACAGCAGGTTCAGAATAAATAGAGCTTTTGAACTGGTCAACCACCTCTAAACGATTTTCTGTGAATACTTTCATGCTATAGAAAATATTCCCTAGGGAGAGTTTAGACCGTAGGTTACGGCTAATTTCAACTTGTTCTTCATACTCAGAAATCGGCCACTCTTCTCCACCTAACTTACTGAGTCTATTCCCAGAATAAATGTGTCGATTTTTAGGATTATTTTCTGTCCACCATTGCAGTAAAACCGGATAACTTTGGGCAGGAGGCTCAATGGGCCAGTAAAGTTGAGGAGCAATATAATCGACCCAGCCTTCTTCTAACCATTTTTTCGGGTCAGCATAGATAGCTTGATATTGATCTAATCCCTTAATTTGAGGAGGTTGTCCAGGACGATAAATTCCAAAAGGACTAATCCCAAATTTAACGGTTGGCTTAGTAGCTTTAATGCCAGTGTAGAGACGCTCAACTATTTTATTCACATTGTCCCTGCGCCAATCCCCCAAACTCAGTTCACCCCCAGCTTCCTGATAAGCTTCATAAGTTTTTTGATCAGGAAAATCTTGATCTTTGATAGGATAAGGATAGAAATAGTCATCCAGATGAATCCCATCTACATCATAACGATCGACTACATCCAGAATCACGTTATAACTCCAGTCCTGAACTGTTTTTACTCCTGGATCCATCCACAATTGCTTACCGTATTGATACACATAGTTTGAATGGGTAACGCTGATGTGAGGCTTGACTTTTGTGGAAACTTGTGATCCTGTTGCAGCGCGGAACGGGTTAAACCAGGCGTGTAGTTCAATATTGCGCTTGTGGCATTCTGCGATCGCAAACTCCAGCGGGTCGTAAAACGGTTCTGGTGCTTGCCCTTGGGTACCTGTTAGCCATTCACTCCAAGGTTCTAATTCTGAGGCATATAAGGCATCTGCTGTAGGTCGTACCTGTAAAAACATAGCATTGAGGTTAAGTTCCTCAATCCGGTCAATAATCTCGATCAGTTCCTCTTGCTGTTGTTCTGCTGCTAGACCCTTTTCAGACGGCCAGTCAATGTTCCAGACACTGGCAACCCAAACTCCCCGAAACTCTCGCTGATGGCTAACCTTCCTAGTGGTTTGGAAAGCAACCGTGTATTTTGAGTTTAGCTCTGGCACCTGACCCAAATACGTCAAAGCTTGATAGATAAACGCTGCCACATCAGCACGAGTTGCCACTTGAGTGGGTCGCAGTCGCTTGGGATTGGGATAATTGACGATTATGTTAGCATCCGTAGCGCTGGCTATCCTGTCTCGGGCATAACCAGGAATTTTATCCACATCTTGATAGAGTTGGGGTAGCGCTATATTTACATCTGATATGTCACTCAAGGGAAGGTTCAAGCCAGATGCGATCGCTACCAAGGCTTCCACTCGAACAATATTAGCCTCTGGGCGGAAGCGATTACCAGGATAACCTGACATAAAGCCAGTTTCGTAAGCATATTGAATCGCCTCTTTTGCCCAGTGTTTCTGTGATACATCAATAAAGGTCGGAGCAGATCGTTGTTTTTCGGGTTGGGAAAAAGCGTTTTTTAATATGGCAGCAAACTGAGATCGATTCATGGGTAGATTAGGTCGGAATCTGCCATCAGGAAAACCGCTAATCATTCCCTGATTGGCTAAACCTTCAATAAATGGCTTTGCCCAGTGATTTTCTGTATCAGGGAAGCCAGTTTGAGAAGCTACCATAGTTTTATTGCGAAGCATATTGGGGGCTTAACCGCAATTTTAGCCGCACTATTATACCAAGTGGCAAATTAATACCAAGTTGCATTTACAGATACTAAATTCACCGATGGGGAGATGGACAGAGGTGGTGATGGCAGGGAATAACTATATTGAATACATGAAAAGTCCCTAGATGAGACAGGGTAATTGATGATCTGATTAGGAGCGATGGTAATAATGTTTGATTCAATAGTCTTGCTTTTCTTATCCCCTCATCCAGTCATCCCCTCATCCGATGATCTCCTCATCCAGTCATTGTCTGCTCGCGCTCGTTGCCATACTTAAGCAATGTCAGGAGGTAGATTGTTAGAATCTGACTTGGGTGCTGACCGGATTTGCTGTAGTTGAGCTTGTATTAAATTTCGTAGGTCCTCTCGAGAGACCTCTGAACCAACTGCTAAATTACCAGGTGTATCAAAGAAAACAGTACTAGTGACGGTGTCGATTGCCAACATCTGAAACAAAATGTGAGTGACTGGCACCCCGCACGCCATAAGTTGAGGATCCCAATCAGAATGAAAATTGGCAGCATCTTGAACAGTCGGAAAAGCATAAATAACATTTTTCTCCAGATCAGGGTTAGCACGATTACTCAGTGTCGTCAACACCCAACCTTGGTCAAGATTTTGGAGAATGTAATATTCCAGATGGTTTAATTGTGACGCCAGAAGTTTGAGTACTGGAGCGATCGCTTCAATCGCTTGAGGCGTCGTTCCATCTTGTGGGGCATTATCAATCAAATTGTTAATTTGTTCGTCTAATTCCATAGGAGCTATAGGGTGAGGAATTTGGCTGCACATAGTCTAAAGCTAAATCAAATTTGTCGAGAGTACGTGTATGTTAGGGTCGTTATTGAATGAAAATCATGATGAGGGAAGTCTGCCTGGGCGTGGAAGGACTATTTGAACTGCTGTATAAAGAACTCCGGCAGTCCACTCGTGCTTCTAAGCAAAACTGCCAGGACGTAGCAAGACGTATCGCTGATGAAGTTAATCGTATTTGCAATGAAAGTAATCGGATTCAAAACTCTGGGGATGTGGACAGCTGGGCTCAAAACCTCGCTAACCATCGTCTCAAGCAAGTTTGTCATTACTACAAACTGGGGTCGCTCCAAGGAAGGGTAGAACTACAGAGTACTCTTAGTGCGATTATCTACCGCTACATTACACCCCATCAAACGCCGACCAGTTACCAGGCGCGGCTGAATATGATTGAAGATTTCTTACAGGGATTCTATGCCGAAGCCTTAAATGCCTTTCGGCGGGAAACCTCCCTGGAGGAAACCTATCGTCCCCGCAGCCTCCTGGAACTATCAGAATATATGGCGTTTACAGAGCGCTATGGTAAACGACGTATTCCTTTACCCGGTCGCCGTTCCCAACAGTTGATCATTCTACGTGCTCAAACCTTTTCCCAACAGCAACCTCCAGAAACCTCTGTGGATATGGATACAGCGGCGGAAGGAGCAGCACAAGAGTCAGATGCGACTTGGAATGATGCGGCGATTCAGCAGGTGCGGGAGGCAATGGTGTTATCGGATTCTGAACCCCTAGACTCCAGCCTGCGGGAAACTGTAATCAAAGAACTATTCGCCTATCTCGAAGAACGTCAGCAACATGATTGTGCAAATTACTTTACTCTGCGCCTGAAAGACCTGCCAACCAGGGAAATTGAGGAGATTTTAGGCATCAATCCCAGACAGCGGGACTATTTACAACAACGGTTTAAGTATCATCTGATTCGGTTTGCTCTGTCTCACCGCTGGGAATTGGTACATCAGTGGCTGGGAGCAGATTTGGATCGAAATCTGGGGCTAACACCAAAAGAATGGCAACGATTTCAAGAAAAACTGAGCTCTCAACAGTCAGAATTACTTAAACTCAAACAACAAGGTTATTCCAATGAACAAATTTCTAAGACCTTGGGTTGTACACTAAACCAGGCACAGAAGCGATGGTTTAAGTTGCTCGAAATTGCCTGGGATATTCGTAATAGTTCAGTATCCGGATCCGGTAGATCTAAAGATGAATAGTGACATAGATAACAACATGGACGCTTTCTATAGCCG
Source organism: Moorena sp. (assembly GCF_982860115.1). Taxonomy (NCBI): domain Bacteria; kingdom Bacillati; phylum Cyanobacteriota; class Cyanophyceae; order Coleofasciculales; family Coleofasciculaceae; genus Moorena; species Moorena sp. The sequence goes on along the minus strand of NZ_CEYLVT010000003.1, from coordinate 50,219 downwards.
CTTAATGGCTTGGCTAAAAGAGTCCCGTCCCGCTGCTTCAATACCATCAAGCGGTCAAGTAAACGATACTGTACCTCTGGGTGAGACGACAGCAGCGGATTTTGACTTTGATGTATATCCTCTGGATTTATCAGAATCACTGGACTTGGAAAACTTGAACATTGTCCCTAATCACAATGGCGAAGCGGCTTTAGACCGCATGTGGGTGAATTCACTAGAATCGATCACCCATGATGACCTTACACTAGGCGGTGAAATCCGCCGCTACAACTTGGGAGAGATGTCAACCGTGCAAAATCGTTTTCAGACGCTATTGAAGCGCAAACTACAAGCTCAAATTGAACTTAACCCACCTCTGTTTCCTTGGGAGACAGAACTTTCAGACTATGAAACTGATATTGTTGACGCAATAGCAGAGTCTTGGGTTTCCGGAGTTAGGTTTTGGATGCCACAGTTATCTAACTTGGCAATACCTACTGCCATACCAGAAAACGTTTTATCTCAATTGCTAGAAGCCTGCTCTGAGGCAGTGTCTTCCCAGTATCAGCTAGGGGCTAAACTGGTTAGCGCAGTTCAAAAGCTGTTTCCTGACGAATTCTATGCCCTTAACTCCTGGAGTGGCAGGATCTTGATGACACCTACCCGTTCTCCAGAAGAACAAGTGCAATCCCTACCTTACGAAGAAGCTAACAATGAGCAAAAGATGGTCTTGGCTCTGTTAGCAGCTAAAGAAATTCTTACCACCCTCACCATTCCAGTTTCACCAAATCAAACTCCTGTGGAGCGCCAGTGGGAGACTAGTGCTGGTTTAGTGACTCTGCGAGCCGAATATCATACTGAAGATGGTGTGTCTCAGCTACGGGTCAGCACTCGTTTGCCTAAAGGTGGTAGCTTGACTCTAGGTACACCTCAAGCCTCGGCAAAAGCAGAACGCACCTATCCAGGTTACCTGAGTGTAGAATCCTATGATTTACAACCCAATCAGATTTGTTCTATCGAGATTCGCTTCGATCATGGAGAACAGAAACCTTTGACCTTTGCAATCTGCCCGACAAATTAGTCAGAATAGTTGCATGCAGGTTAACAGGTTGCAGGTTAACAGGTTGCAGGTTAACAGGTTGCAGGTTAA